>JBEPVC010000388.1:0-2179 GCA_041691235.1 Chitinophagaceae bacterium | reverse complement strand
GATATTCTTGCCCAAGGTGAATTATTAAGCACCAAACTTTTTAGTGTTTACCTGGAAGAAAAAAAGATTCCACACGTGTGGCTGGCGGCGCTTGATTTTATGACGATAGATTATTCAGGCGAACCACAAGTTGGGAGTATTAAAGTAAAGTTGTCGCAGATTTTGCAACGTCACAAAGGCACTAAACTTTTTTTAACCCAGGGATATATTTGCCGTAATGCAAAAGGCGAAGTTGACAATCTCAAACGTGGTGGCAGTGATTATTCTGCTTCATTAATCGCGGGAGCTATTGGCGCCTCCGTTTGTGAAATTTGGACAGATATAGATGGAATGCATAACAATGATCCAAGGATTGTAAAGAAGACCAAACCCATCAGCAGGCTTAGCTTTGATGAAGCTGCAGAGCTTGCTTATTTTGGTGCAAAGATTTTACATCCTGCCAGTATATGGCCGGCTCAATATTTTAATTTTCCTGTAAGGTTATTAAATACTATGCAACCTGAAGCACCGGGAACATTGATTGAAAGTGAAGCAGGTAGTGTAGGCGTAAAAGCGATAGCTGCAAAAGATTTTATTACCGCAATAAAAATAAAAAGCAGCAGGATGCTGCTGGCTTATGGATTTCTCAGAAAAATATTCGAGGTGTTTGAAAAATATCAAACGGCCATTGATATGGTTACCACTTCTGAAGTGGCGGTATCTCTTACGATTGACAATGATGCGTATTTAAGTGAAATTATAAAAGAACTTGAATTATTTGGAACCGTGGAAGTAGATAGTGATCAAACTATTGTTTCCATTGTAGGAAATCAAATTACGCAGACAAAAGATGTAATTGCAAAAATATTTACAAACCTAACGGGCATACCTGTACGCATGGTAAGCTATGGTGGCAGCCAGCACAATATTTCCATTCTCATTTCGCGTGAGCATAAAGAAAAAACATTGCAGCAATTAAATAAAGGATTGTTTGGAATGTAACATCAAAAACGAATTCCAAGCTTTTTATACACGAAGCTCATAAGCCACATCGGGCCTATCATTAAAAACTGGATGTCTTTTAGAAAAGAAGGTTTTTTGCCTTCAACACTGTGGCCGTAAAACTGGCCAATCCATGCAGCGATAAAAATAAGTACACAAAAAAGCCACAATGAAACCGGGAGATAATTTTCTACTGCATAGCAAACAGCAAGGCAAATAATTCCAAAAAATAACATCCCGATTCCGATTGAAATTGAAAGCGAGAAATAGTAAATCGAAACCAACAACAATATAATTATTGCGACATTCATATGTAAGGTTGAAGTGATGAACCAGGGAAGCTTAATACAATACAACAATCCTGTTATAGAGAAAAAAATTGCAGGAACACAAATCCAATGAATGAGCTTGTTGGTTTCATTAGTATGGCTTTCGCCATATTCTGTCAGCCATTGATTGAGCGTTCTCATTGCAAAAAGTTTCTGTAATTTATTTAAAATATTTTATTGGTTACTCAAAAAAAAACTCCCCGTTTCCAGAGAGTTTCATTTCTAAGATATTTTTTTTGAATCTAAATAATCAACATTGCATCGCCATAACTGAAGAAGCGGTATTTGTCTTTAATGGCTTTTTTATAAGCATCCATGATAAGATCGTAACCTGCAAATGCACATGTCATAATAAGCAGGCTGGTTTTGGGCAAATGAAAATTAGTAACCAGCGAATCAGCTATGTTAAAATTGTACGGCGGATGTATAAAATGATTGGTCCATCCTTCAGAAGGCTTCAATAATTTCTGTGCAGTAAACGACGTTTCCATAGCACGCATGGTTGTAGTTCCTACAGAACAAATTCTTTTACCTGTTTCTTTTGCTTTGTTTACTATGCGGCAAGCTTCTTCGTCAATATGATAATATTCAGCATCCATTTTATGTTTGCTTAAATCTTCTACCTCAATTGGCCTGAAAGTTCCAAGGCTTGTATGCAAAGTAACTTCTGCAAAACGAATCCCTTTTATTTCCAATCTTTTTATCAGTTCCGTACTGAAATGCAACCCTGCAGTGGGCGCCGCCACAGCACCTTCATGCTTGGCATACACTGTTTGGTATCTTTCCTTATCTTCTTCGTCGGGCTTGCGTTTTATATATTTTGGCAAAGGAGTTTCGCCCATGAGGTAAAGCATTTTTCTGAATTCTTC
>JBEPVC010000387.1:0-2182 GCA_041691235.1 Chitinophagaceae bacterium | reverse complement strand
TTTTTAGCTTCGTAATTTTTTGCTATACCTTTTTTGCGGAATTATTAAAATCAACAAAACAATCTTCATCAGTAATTTTTATTTATTTCACTAATTTCATAAATGCAACAAAATAACCTTAAACAACAATTTCTTTTAAGAAATGATATAACCTATTTAAATTTTGGCGCGTATGGCGCTTGCCCAAAACCGGTTTTTGAAAAGTATCAAAGCTTTCAAAGAGAGCTGGAAGAAGAACCCAGTCATTTTATGCACGCAAAAGGCCCGGAGTATTTAAGGGCCGCACAAATTGCTTTAGCCAGTTATATACATTGTAACGCAGATGATGTTGTGTATGTAACCAACCCATCGTATGCGGTTAATATTATTGCTAAAAGCTTTGACCTTAAACCCGGCGATGAGGTATTAACCACCGATTTGGAATATGGCGCCTGTAACAGAACCTGGAAATATTATTGCAATAAAAAAGGCGCTACTTATGTTCGCCAAAAGATTCGTTTCCCGCTGGAGTCAAAAGAAGATTTTGTCGCGCAGTTTTTAAAAGGCGTAACAGCAAAAACCAAGCTGATTTTTCTCAGCCATCTTACCAGCATTACCGGCTTACGGTTACCCGTAGACGAAATATGCGCCATCGCAAAAGAGAAAGGTATCTTCACCTTTATAGATGGAGCACATGCACCGGGCCAGGTAGAGGTAAATTTGGAAAACCTGCAGGCAGATTTTTATACCGGCGCCTGTCATAAATGGATGCTCACGCCAAAGGGCTCTTCTTTTTTGTATGTAAAAAATTCGTTACAGCATTTGTTTGATCCGTTGTTAATCAGCTGGGGCTATGAAAGTGATAATCCTTCCCACTCACAGTTTTTGGATTATCACCAACTGCAGGGCACGAGAGATTATTCGGCATTCTTAAGCATACCTGCTGCTATCGCTTTTATGAAGGAAAATAATTGGGATGCAGTAAGCCAGGAATGTAAAGCAATTACACAAAATAATGCGCAACGGTTTTGTGCTTTATTAAATGCAACACCGCTTTGCCCGGTAACAGATGATTTTATTGTGCAGATGTATAGCATCAACTTAAAAATAAATGAGCCCTGGAAATTACATGACCTGTTGTATGAAAAATATAAAATACAGGTACCGGTAATGCCGAATGGCGAAACATTTTTTTTAAGATATTCTATCCAGGCTTTCAACAGCAATGAAGACCTTGATAAATTGTATGCAGCTTTAAAAGAAATAATTTCCTGAATTTTAAGAGACCTATTTATCTCTCGGTGCAATAACTTTCGATACAGTATTGCCTGATAAAATTATTGAGGTGCTTGTTTCTCCAAACTCCTGTAATTTTTCTATCACTTTTTCCAACTCTTTTGTAGAAGCTACAATCACTTTCAAAATAGAGCAGTGTGTGCCGGTAACTCCGTACCATTCCATCACTTCCGGCATTTCATCGGCCATTTTCAGCATCTGGCTATGACTGATTTTGGTAGCTTTAAAATTAATAAATACGGGAACGGTAAGCCCAAGCTTATCGTAATCAACAACGGTTCTGTATCCTTTAATATAACCGTCATTTTCCAGCTTTCTTATTCGTTCGGCTACTGCAGGCGCAGATAAACCAATTCTCTTTCCAAGCTCAACGATGGTAATTCGCGCATTCATTTGCAATTCCCGGATAATTTGCCAGTTGAAATCGTCTAAAGTTTTATTTGCCGGTTCTTTTGCCATAAAATACATTGAAAGTAAAGTAAACAGTAATAAAAGCCGTGTTATTTAAAGCAATTAATAAAAAAGGAATAATAATTTTAATGCTAAAATAACGAAGGATAAAAATAGCAACTAAAATTTTTAAATATAGTCACATGCAAGAAATAGTATTCACCGAAAATGGAAATTTAATAATAACACCTACTGAATATTCATCGCAAAATGATTTTGATTTTTTGGTCGGGAAATGGAACATTCACAACAGGAAATTAATATCACGGCTAAGCAATTCAAATGAGTGGACTGAATTTGATGCTACACACGAAATGCATAAAGTATTAGGCGGAGCCGGTAACGTGGAAAGCATATCCGCAACAATCGATAACAAGCCTTTTGAAGGCATGGCGATACGTTTGTTCAATGCTGCAACAAAGTTATGGAGCATCTATTGGGCCGATAATAATTCCGG
>JBEPVC010000386.1:0-2187 GCA_041691235.1 Chitinophagaceae bacterium | reverse complement strand
TGAATAAAAACTATGTTGATTTATTATTAGTAGAAGATAATATCAATGATGCAGAACTTACCATTCGTGAATTAAAAAAACACAACATGAATTAGAGAAGCTGGAAAAAAGGATAGAGAAAGGGGAGGACTGTGAAGTAGAAATTATAAAATATAATAAAAACGGTGATGAATTTTGGGTGCAAAAGGCTGTAGCACCTGTTGCAGACGCAAAAGGAAATATCACACACTTTATTGCAATCGAAAGAGATGTTACTGAACGTAAGCTGATGGATCAGAAAATTACAAAAGCTATTATCACCACGCAGGAACAGGAACGGTATCAGATAGGCGGTGAGCTTCATGATAATGTTACGCAAATATTAGCAGGAACACTCATCTCGCTTGGTATGATAAAAGATTTACCCGGTGCACAAAATGCGGGGCCGCTCGTTAAGCAATGTCACGATTATATTTTAATGGCCATTGATGAAATAAGGCAGCCCACAAGCTGGCTTCTGTTTTTTTTAATGAAGAACCACTGCAGGAAACTTTTGGAAGATTGCTGAAAACAATGAACGTAGATAACCGGTATGAAATTAAACTGGAAATAGATTCATTTGATTTTGTAAAAATCAGCAACGACGTTCAATTAAATTTATACCGCATTTTACAGTAGCAATTAAATAATATAGTAAAATACTCCGGTGCAACAAGAATAGAAATAAGTGTATACCGGCAGGATAGCAATCTTCTAATGACTATTTATGACAATGGGAAAGGTTTTGATACCACTGCAGTGAGAGAAGGAATCGGTCTCAGAAATATTCAGAAGCGAACAGAATTGTTTTTTGGAACATTTATTCTTGAATCTTCCGTAGGAAAAGGATGCTGGTTAAAAATAGAAATTCCCATACCTGCCAATAAATAAAAAAGTGACAGCATCGGACTATCACTTTTTATTTTTCTTGTTTTTCAAGGGTTATCAGACGGCAGTTGGTTTGGGTATTCTATAGTGCTATTTGGTTTTTGTTCATTATTTTTCTCAAATTCATTAAGCCATAACGCATACGGCCCAACGCTGTATTAATGCTGCAATTGGTTAACGCAGCAATTTCTTTAAAGCTCAGATCTCCATAATGCCTCAGTACTATTACTTCTCTTTGATCTTCCGGAAGTAACTCAATCATTTGTCTTACTTTATTGTGAGTCTGGCTTTCCATAAGCTTATCATCGGCGCCGGCTTCTGAAAATTTCATGGTATCAAAAATATCCCTGTCATCGCTTGTTTTTATTACAGGCATGCGTTTTATTTTTCTAAAATGATCTACACAAAGATTGTGTGAGATTCTCATTGCCCATGGTAAAAATTTACCTTCGTCAGTGTATTTGCCTGCTTTAAGTGTGTCAATAATTTTGCAAAAAGTATCCTGGAAAAAATCTTCTGCCAGAAATTTATCTTTTACCAATAAATAAATGGACGTATAAATTTTGTCTTTGTGACGGTAAACCAGAGTAGAAAGTGCTTCAGCATTACCTTCCTGAAGGTATGACTGGATAAGTTGTTGATCGGGTAGATTCCTTAGGGGATTCATGATTTGGTTTTTTAGATTTGGGATATTGTGTAAATCGATATAAAAGTAAAGGATACTCAATCGCTCGTTTGTAGTAAGTGAAGGAATTGTTTGTAGAAAATAAATTACACGGAGACGTAAAGAGAAAAAATTATAAAAGCAAATCAAAAAGAATGAAGAAACAACCTTTAAGAAAATGCGGTAATTACATTATGCACTTTTGCAAGCTCACTCAAATCAATAATATTATGGCAATCCAGTTTTTCGAAGATTCTTGCCTTGTGGGTTCCAATGGTGGAGGTGTGAAGCTTTAGGTTTTGAGATATTTCCGCTACAGATTCTCCACGGGTAAGGTGTTGAACAATTTCAAATTCGCGTGGAGATAACTTATCGAATGGATTTCGCGATTGATCTTTAGTTTGTAAATCATTCAGCAGCTTTTCGTTAAGCGCTGCACTTATAAATTTTTTATTATTTAATACTGCGGTTATCGCTTTTTGTATTTCGCCCGGCGAAGAATCTTTTCTAATGTAGCCTTTTGCCCCAATGCTCAAATATCTTTTCGCGTAAATTCCTTCATCATTCATGCTAAACATAAGAATTTTTATATTGGGCTTCAAAGCGAGCAGGGTACT
>JBEPVC010000385.1:0-2216 GCA_041691235.1 Chitinophagaceae bacterium | reverse complement strand
CTTGTCAACCATCCTTATATCGTTCAGCGAAGTATATCCTATTATATGCAGATTTTTAAAGGCTTTGTAAAATGTGGTATCATTCTTTACTCTATCAATAAAAGATGGAACGTCGAGTTTATTATTCACTACAATTTCTGAAAGAGTGATATAATTTTCCTTAACCTTTACAAGTGTATCATTCTTATTTTGGGCAAAAGAAAGGTAAGTGAATTGCAAAAGGAAAACAATTCCAAAAAATATTTTTAGCATTCGCTAAATTAGTTCTAAAAGTGTGGGAGGAAATGTAAAATGCCTGTTATTATTTTGCGAAAGACATCTTATAATCTACAGAGACTTTTCCCTTGGAGATATCAGCAAGCTTACGTTTTAGCAGGCTTTTTTTTAAAGGCTTCAGATAATCAATAAATAACTTACCATCTACATGATCGTATTCGTGCAAAATCACCCTTGCGGTTACTCCTGAAAATGTTTTTGTGTGCAATTCAAATTGGTCGTTTAAGAAAGTGATACTTATCGCCTTTTTTCTAAAAATATCTTCGCGGATTTTTGGAATGCTTAAACACCCTTCGTTATAAGACCACTCTTCACCATCAACAGAATTTATTTTTGCGTTTATAAAAACGCTTTTATATCCTTCATCACCGGGATAATTATCTTTTTCATCTGCCTCAAGATTTTCTATAATCTGAATGCTATCCATTACAAACAAGCGAATATCTTTATTGATCTGTGGTGCAGCCAAACCTACGCCCCTGCTATTATACATGGTTTCCCACATATCTTGTATCAGTTTGTTCAAATCAGGATAATCCGGTGTAATCTCTTTACCAACTTTCCTCAGAATCGGGTTGCCGTATGCTACAATAGGTAAAATCATGAAGAACTTTTAATATAAAAATTATGCTTTTGCGACAAAAATAAAACTTTTAGAATACTTGTTTATTTTATTGGAGTGATAGTCGAAAGTAAGCTTAAACAAGTGTCTGCATGTATTCCTGCAACATTATGGTAGCAGCAATTTCATCAACGGTTCTTTTATTACGCCGGTCTTTTTTTTTCATCCCCATATCAATCATTGCCTGCTTTGCCATTTTAGATGTATATCTTTCGTCTACCGTTTTTACAGGAATAAACGGAAATTCCTTTTCCAGCTTTTTTATTGCCTGCTTTACAAGAGGTGTAGCATGTGTATCAGAATCATCAAGATTTTTTGGCTCTCCTATAAGTATTAATTCAACAGTTTCCTGTTGAAAATAATTTTTAAGAAATGGAATTAATTGTGGTGAATCCACTGTGGCTAAACCCGTGGCAATTATTTGCAAAGGGTCTGTAACAGCAATGCCTGTACGCTTTAAGCCATAGTCAATGCAAAGAATTCTCGCCATAATTAATTATCTCTTTAGGATTAATGTTTAGTTGATAGAAATATCAATGACAATAAGCATGTCAATTTTATAATTTTACAAAGATGTCCAGTAAAACAAAAACCGAAAAAACCACTGATGCTATTCCATTTGATGTAAAGAATGCTTTGTTGACTTTGCTTAAATCCTTGGGTCTTATGAGGGTATGCTGGTAAACAAGAAAAAAAGCAAATGCTGAAATACCAGCCCAATAAAACCAGGAAAAATGCCCTACCACCCCGGCAACAAATAAAGAAACAAAAGATAAAGAATGCAGGTATTCACTCACGTGCATTGCTTTTTGAATTCCTAACCAGGAAGGGATAGATCGTAAGTTATTTGCTCTGTCAAAATCTTCATCCTGCAAGGCATAAATAATATCGAAGCCACTCACCCAAAACAAAACGGATAAAGAAAAAAGAACAGGAACAAGCGCAAACTTACCCGTAACAGCTATGTATGCACCAATGGGAGCAAGGCTCAAACCCAACCCTAATACAAGATGGCAGAGCGATGTAAATCTTTTTGTATAGCTATAAAATAAAATCACAAATAGTGCAACGGGAGCCAATACAAGGCAAAGCGCATTAATAAAATAAGTAGTGATCAGAAATGCAATACAATTGAAAACAACAAAGGTCATCGCATTTTTTTTAGTAATAATCCCCGAAGGAATTTCACGAATTGCTGTGCGAATATTTAAGCGATCAAAGTCTGCATCGAGCCAGCGATTGAATGCCATTGCTGCGCTTCTTGCGAAGACCATACACAGAACAACCAATAACAAAAGAAACCACCATGGTTTGTAGG
>JBEPVC010000384.1:0-2224 GCA_041691235.1 Chitinophagaceae bacterium | reverse complement strand
TGGTAGACGCACTACTTTGAGGTGGTAGCGCCCGAAAGGGTGTGGGAGTTCGAATCTCCTTTGCCGCACAAAATTCCCTCATCAGCAGGTGGGGGATTTTTTGTTACTATTATTATTAACTTATAAATAAAAACTGTATGGCTAATGATATTAAATGCCCAAAGTGCGGTCATTCATTTGCCTTGGGTGAAGCTGAAGTAGAGGAATATAAAAAAGAGCTGCGGCTTCAAATGGCAGCTTATAAGCAACAAAAACAGGACGAACTGAAAAAAAAAGAAGAAGAGTTTGAGAAACAAAAATCCTATATAATAGCGGCTGCGCAAAAAAAGGTAAGTGATGAAATGAAGATAAGGCTTACCACGCTTGAAGAGGAAACCTTTCAAAAAAGTCAACAGCTACAATTGTTTCAAAGAAAGGAACTGGAACTGTTAAGAGAAAAAAGCGCTTTGGAAGAGAAACAAAAATCATTGGAATATGAAATAGAAAAGCGTGTACTTGAAAGCAGAAGAGCGGTAGAAGAAAAAATTTTGCAACAAGCAAATGAAAAATTTGATTTGGAGAGAAAAGAATTTGAAATTCAAATGGCACAGCAAAAAAAACTCATTGAGCAAATGAGCAAAAAAGCCAACCAGGGTTCAATGCAAACACAGGGTGAAGCTCAAGAACATTTAATTGAAGAAATTTTACAGGATGCATTTCCTTATGATGTTGTTTGTGAAGTTGCAAAAGGTAAGAGAGGAGCCGATTGTATTTTATGCATTAAAAATAAATTTGGAAATGACTGCGGTAGAATTCTGTTTGAGAGTAAACGCACTGCCGGTTGGAGCAAAGATTGGATAGACAAATTAAAACAAGATGCAGTGAATGCGGGTGTAAACGCAGCTGTGTTAGTATCGCAAACGCTTCCTGATACTATGATTGACCGTTATGAATATAGCGACGGCATTTGGATATGTAGCTTTAGTGATATCAAATTATTAACCGCTTCGTTAAGAGAAGGAATTATTCATGTTTATAACGTATCAAAAAAACATGAAAGCAAAGGTGATAAAGTTCAGATGCTTTATGAATATATGACAAGCAATGAATTCTCAGCGCAGTGGAGAAATATCAGAGCAGTGTTCAAGAATATGCAATCGTCTATTCAAAAAGAAAGAGAGATAATGGAAAAGCTTTGGAAAAACAGGGAAAAACAATTAGACAGAGCGCTTTTGAATTCCGATCATATTATAGGATCGATTGAGGGAATTGCAGGTAAAGACTCGATAGATATTGATAAGCTGGATTATGACACCGAAAATTTACTGGAAAATGATTAGCGTACAGGCGTAGTAGTTATATACAGTTCTTTCACGCCAAGACACAAGGTTTTAGAAATAAGTCGCAAAAATATTCTTTGCGGCTTTTATTTTTTCTTCACGCTTCTGCGTGAAAGAACAACTCAATTCACAACCCATGCCAGGCAAAGGTTTTCGAATATATTAAAATGAATAATTAATTCTTTCATTTCATTTTTCATAAACCTGCACTCCACAATTCCGCTGTTGCGATTTACAGAAATATTTTTGATAACGATATGACTTTTAAAATCAACGCCGCCTTGACCGTACCATTTATAAACTGCTTCTTTACAACTCCATAAGATGGTCAACAGTTCAAAGTTTTCAGTTGACAAAAGTTTTATTTCTTTTCCCGATAAGAATTTATTTTTTATTAATTCAATTTTTGGAGTCACTAGTTCTACATCGATTCCAACAACTTTATTTTCACTTACAATTGCTGCAGCAAAATTTCCGCAATGTGAAATAGAAAAATGAAATGTTGTACCAGGTAAGTGAGGCTTATTTGATTCCGCAATTTCTATTAAATGCAAAGGAAAACCAGGATGCAACATTTCCAGCAAATAGCGCCCGGCAAGGTGCTGCAATCTTTTGTGAGGATGCCTTATTTCTTTTTGCAGCTGCACTTTTTGTAAAAAAAACTCTTCATCCTCTTCAATACTCCACACGCCAAGTTTCGCTTCATGGTTGATATTATGTTGATAAAACAAAGGCATTCTAAAAAAAATTAATCTTTATTGCAGATGTATGAATTATTTTGCAAACCAAAAAATAAAGCAATAAATGATTTTATCAGACACCAGCATTCTTGAGGAAATCGAAAAGAAAACAATAGTTATACAACCTTATGAAAGGGAATGCTTAGGAAGCAATTCGTATGATGT
>JBEPVC010000383.1:0-2229 GCA_041691235.1 Chitinophagaceae bacterium | reverse complement strand
CCAAGATTAGGATGATGACCACCCTGCAGCAGCAGCTGCTCACCTCCAAAACGGAATGTTTCATCTATTTTTCTTTTATAAGTTTCAATATCTGTAATATAGGCTTCAGCGTGGCCGGGTATTCGATAAAAATTGCAAAACTTACAATTTGCAATGCATACATTAGTTGTGTTTACATTCCTGTCAATGATCCACGTCACCTTATTATAGGGAACTTGTTTTTTTCGCAACTCATCTGCAACAAGCATTAGCTCGGCCAATGCAGCATTATTAAACAAAAATGTGCCTTCTTCAACTGAGAGAAATTCAAACCTCAATGCTTTTTGGAGAAGACGGGAAGTATTCATAATTTTTCTTTTCTTTATTTACCAATGGCGTAATTGCCGCTTGTAAAAACCTATGCAAAAGTACAGGCATATAAGTTAATTTCAGTTTCATAAATGATTAAAAAATTATTTTACATATTATTTGTTTTCGTCAGCAACTTTTCTCTTGCTCAAACGGTTAGGGAGCTGCCTGCAAAGCTTATTACAACGTTTCCATTCAGGCAGCTAACCGGGGGCGTTATTCTTGTTCAGGCCAGGTTTAATAAAATACCTACTCCGTTAAATTTCATTTTTGATACAGGCAGCGGCGCTATTTCCATTGATTCTTCCACAGCGGAAGAATTTAATATTCCACATATTCCTTCAGGAAGGACTATTAATGGAATTGCGGGTATCATGGAAGTTGATTATACACAAAACAACACTCTTGCTTTTCCGGGACTTAAAGTTGACAGTCTTGATTTTTATGTAAACAACTATGATATATTGACAAGTGTGTACGGAGAAAAGATTGATGGCATTATAGGGTATAGTTTTTTTAGCAGGTATATTGTAAAAATTGATTTTGATAGTTTGCGCATTGAAGTATATGCACCGGGAAAAATTCAATATCCGTCAAAAGGATTTTTATTGCACCCCCTTTTTACTTCATTGCCGATTCAACCGTTGACTATTAAAGATGATAAAACTGTAAACGCAAATTTTTATATTGATACCGGCGCCGGGCTTTGTTTTTTAATGAGTAAGCAGTTCCAGATGGACAGCGCTATTTTAAAAAAGAGAAGAAGGCCTGTTTCCATACAGGTACAGGGGCTTGGCGGTAAAAAGCAAATGTTACTTACGATTATAACAGAAGTAAAATTAGGCCCTTATAGATTTAGAAAAGTTCCTGCAAATATTTTGAACGATGAATTCAATGCAACCTCTTACCCTTTTGTAGGAGGAGTTGTTGGAAACGATATTTTGCGCAGGTTCAATCTCGTATTAAATTATCCTAAAAGAGAAATTCATCTTTTACCCAACAGCCACTACAATGATGACTTTGATTATTCTTACACAGGAATGAATATGTATTATGTTGATGGAAAAATTATTGCGGATGATGTTATTAAAGACTCACCTGTTTACGTTGCAGGCCTCAAAAAAGGAGATATTATTCTCGGTGTAAATACCAATTTAAGCAATGATATCTCCATCTATAAAAATCTGATGAATGTTGTAGGAGAAAAAATTACTTTATTGGTTTCGAGAAACGATGTCCCCTTGCTAATTACGTTTAAGGTTGCCCGTATATATTAACACAACTTTCAAAATTCTTTTGGGAAAATGAATTGGTTTGGCTCAAATTTGCTGCCATGATAAATTTTGAAAAATTTGTTTTAAGCAACGGGCTTAGAGTAATTGTGCACGAGGATAAAAGTACTCCTATGGCAGTGCTGGATGTTATGTATGATGTAGGATCAAGAGATGAAGATGAATCCCGTACAGGGTTTGCACATCTTTTTGAACATCTTATGTTTGGCGCCAGTGTTAATATCCCGTCTTATGATGAACCCTTGCAAATGGCAGGTGGCGAAAGCAATGCATATACTACAAACGACCTTACGAATTATTATTTACAATTACCTGCAGAAAATATCGAAACCGCTTTTTGGCTAGAAAGTGATAGAATGCTGTCGCTTTCCTTTGATGAAAATTCACTTGATGTTCAAAAAAAAGTTGTACTAGAAGAATTTAAAGAGCATTATATAAATAAGCCTTACGGCGATGTGTGGCATAAAATGCGTGCGTTGGCTTATAAGCAACATCCATATAAATGGATGACAATCGGGAAGGAATTAAGCCACGTTGAAAATGCAAAATTGCAGGATGTAAAAGATTTCTTTTTTAAACATTATACGCC
>JBEPVC010000382.1:0-2233 GCA_041691235.1 Chitinophagaceae bacterium | reverse complement strand
CCCATTGACTTATGTGTAAGAGTAGACTTGCTTCTTAACTCTGCAGCCCTTCTTCTTCCAATGCCATCATCAGTAATTTTACAAAATAATATTTCACTTTCAAGATATAATTCAACATGTAAATACCCGGGTTCATTTTTATGCATTAATCCGTGCCAAATAGCATTTTCAACATAAGGCTGAATAATAAGTGGCGGCACTTTCAGCAATGTTGTATCAATATCCTCTTCAGTAATAATTTTATAGTCAAATTTATTTTCAAACCGAAGCGATTCCAGCTCCAGGTATAGCTTAAGCGCTTCCAGTTCTTTTTCCAAAGGAATAAATGCCTCCTGTGAGTTTTGTAAAATAAGTCTTATCAGCTTTGAAAATTTGGTAAGGTATTCAGATGCCTTTAGCTTATTGTTTTCAAGTATAAACATATTAATGGCACTAAGTGAATTGAAAATAAAATGTGGATTCATTTGTGCACGAAGTGCCTGTGTTTCTAATTCCAAAGTTTGAACTTTAAAATCTGCCTCAAGGCGTTTTGATTCGGCGGCTCGTAATTCCAGTTCATGCTGCAATTGTTCTTTTTGCAATTGATCTTTTTTTCTTTTCAACCTGCTATTTCTTACAATCAATATTGTAAACAAACTAATCAAAGCAATTGCGGAGATAAATACATACGATTGAGTTTTCTTTTTATTATCAATAAATTTTATTTTAGCCTTACTACGTTCATCATTAATTTTTAACTGGTTTTGGTAGTTGGCTTCCCTGATGTTTATATCATTGATAGCTTTCCACGCGGTAGCTTGTGATATATATTTATCACTTTGCAAAGAATCATTCAGCAGAATATATTTCAAATGATAATTATCAGCAAGATTTGCTTTATGCATGTCTGCATAAATTTGCCATAACAATTTATAACCGTCTCGTTCAAATCTTCTTGCACCTGAACGTTGTGCATAAGCCAGTAATTGATTTGTATAAAACAGAGTATTTGAGTTTTCTTTTTTTGCTTGATAAGCGGCAGCAACAGTTTTAAGCGCAGGCAAAAGAAAAGTCACATGATCACCATTTTTAAAAAAACTCAAAGGCGCACGACTGTATATAATAGCACTATCAAATTTTTTTAATGACAAAAACAAATCAATTAGCTCATTATAGTTAATCATCAATCCCACTTTTTTATATAATGAATCTGTTTTTGAAGATTGTATATTAGTGATGCTTTTACGTAATGTCAGTAATGCTGAATCATATTTTTTCTGCAGTTTGTAAGCAGTCGGGAAGTACCCTGCTTGCTTATAGTAAAAAATAGCATTTGCAGTATCTCCAGCCGCCAAATAAACTGAAGCCTTTAAAGTAGCAGTACTTCTTTTACCCCAGGCATCGTCTGGCTTTTTTTGAATTGCAAAATCTTTCTGTAAATAAGTAAATGCATTTTCTGAATTTCCCTGTTCGTCATAAGCTCTTGCGGTAATTCTGTAAATGGCGGCAATATGCTCCGAATCTTTTATGGCTTCGTAGTACGGAAGCTCTTTTTTATAAATCTGAATACTTTGCGCAAAAAAGCCCCGATTATGTAATATCCAGCCAAGAAAAATGCGACATCTGTGATATTGAGCCTGCATATTTTCTTTTTCTAAAATTGGCAACGCTTCGCGTGTATAATCTTCTGCGGTGTTTAGGTTGCTATGTTCTTCTTCAATGTAGCCCATATTTTGATAAGCTCTTCCAATACCTTTTAAATAATTTAATTGTTGAGATTCATTCAACGCCTGTTGCGTATAAAATAATGCAGTATCAGTTTGCTGATATTTTGATTTACTCCAGTACCGGTCTGAAAATTCAGAACCCAATTCATTAAGACAATCAATTCTTGCCGTATCATGTAATGAAGGCAAAATTTTTTTAAGACTATCAATTGTTTGGGTTTGAGCAAAACACAAAGTGCAAGAAGATACACTTACACACAGCACTAATATTTGTTTTGAAACCTGCATTTTTAAATCATTATTGCCTTTCCAAATTTAATTTTTTATGATGATACGATTAATATTAATGAGCAGATGAACCTTGGGGGGGTTAATTGGTAGATTTAACAGGGTAGCTGACAAGCAAGAAAGCCCGTAAATACTAAATTTTACGAGCTTCTAAATTTAAAGAAATTAGTTTTGTCGGGATGACAAGATTCGAACTTGCGACCCCACGCCCCCCAGACGTGTGCGCTACCGGGCTGCGC
>JBEPVC010000381.1:0-2249 GCA_041691235.1 Chitinophagaceae bacterium | reverse complement strand
AAAATGCTTTAAGTATTACAGTTTCCATTTTTAAAGTATACAATTCAATTAGTGATGCATATTATTCATTTGCGGATGATGGCCTTATATGAGTACCTTTTAACGGATTTTCCTTTTTAATCAATCTTTAAATTCTCCTGTAAGCCATTGTAGATAGGCATTTCGGGTAAATTTGCCATATTGGAAAAATATCTACAACATGGCGGGTAATTTTATTTTTAGTTTATTAATTAGTTTAGTCTGTGTTTCATTAAGGGTATCCGGTAGTTTTTTAATGGTGGTATCTTCAATAGTATATTGCAAATAATGAATGGCGCTAAGGTTATCAAATATAGCTGCCTGGGTGCTTCCTAATTCTTTACACTCATCCCAGATGTATTTTATAATTATATAAGAAAGCATACATACAAATACATGCCCTCGGGTACGGCTTTCTTTGCGCACATAAATAGGCTGCATTTCTTCAAAGCTTTGTTTCATGGTTCTGAAGGCATGTTCTACCATGGCTAAATCTTTATAGCGTTTGTGGAGGGTTTGCTTGCCAGCTACATTTTTGGGCACATTGGTTTTTAAAATATAGCAACCATCCAATTGTGCGGCTTGCGTTAATTTAGTTTCAATTAGCGATACTGTTACAGTCCTGCCGGTAACAGTAATATCCAAAATATCCTTTATTTTCAACTGTGTCGCTTTTTGGGTTATATGCTTCAGCGCTACTTCCACAATGGCTTTGGGATGCTCCGCCAGATAGCTTGTTTTTGTTTGTGCCAGTAATGTCACCTTTTCAATCTTCTTGTTTCTTGTATCAGCTATTTCCTTCACCCGTACCGGATTGCGACGCAGCAAATAGCGGATGTCATCCTGCCAGATCTCTATTAATTTTTCTTCAAATAAAGAAAGTTGTATGACCCCTTCTTTGAGTAATGTCTTAACCTGTGGTGTAGTAATGGCGGTAATATAATGCCATTTTAAAGTTATCATTTCATCTATGGAAGCTGATTTTATCATGCCCCTGTCACCCACCATTACCATTTGTTTAATACCAAAATTCTTCTGTAATTTTTGTAACTGTTCTCCTATCGTTGCCGTATCTTGAGTATTACCTTCAAATACCTGTACACTGATAGGGTAGCCGGTCTCATCACATAATAATCCGACTACTATTTGCATTTTTCCTTTCTTCTTATCCCTGTTATAGCCAAAGGCTGACAGTTCATTTTGAGTTCCTTCAAAATAAGAAGAGGTTACATCATAGAGGTAAACCGTTTTGGCTTCCGTATTATTTTTATTGCGAAACTGAAATAATTTTTTTTCTATTTTTTCCTGGTTTTCACAAAGCCAATCCAGGTTACTATAGAGGCTGTCTTCATTAAAGGCATCCAGGTGAAGCAGGTCTTCAGCAGCTACCAGGGGCAACCATTCATTAGCGGCGTAATTACGGGAGCGCTGGCATAATATCCGGGCAGCTATCTGAAAAAGCGCCAATGCGGATTGACGTATATCCTTGCCTAACGACTGGGTAATACCCAATCGTTTGCATACTTCCAAAACAGTAAAAATGCCGCCAAAAGATTTTCCCTGTTTAAATAACAGAGGCGAAGTTTTACAAACAGAAACGACCTGTGATCCATCCAACTCATTTTTTATAGCCGCAATGATGTTATCCGGACAATCGGATAGATTGGCGATGTACCGTTTCTTCACTTTCCCATCCTCTCTGTATGATTGAGCGAGATACACGGTTTTGTAGGTTTTATCACCTTTTTTGCGAAAGTGTTGCTGTAAGTACATTTATATTATCTACATTAATAAAATCTAAATATACTAACAATATTATAATTATCAAAATAATTTGTATTATAGTCGCACACACAATTTTTACATATAAAACCCTTTAATACTCAATACAGTACAGTATTACAGCCGATTTTAGCTATATTTTAGAAAGGAAGATCCGTTAAATGCGTAACATGAAAATAAAATCCGGATAATTATTTACGTATTTGCGGCATGATTATTTCTTAGCATTGACATTAAAACTTTCCCATGGCACAAATAAATGATTTAAAAGATCTTTTGAAACATGAAATCCTGGATTTGTATTCCGCTGAGGAACAAATCATAGAAGCCCTGCCTAAAATGATAGAGAAGGCAGCTAATGCTGACCTCAAAAAGGCGCTAAGCGATCATCTTAAGGTTACCGGATTACAAAAAGGCAGGTTAGATGAAATAAAGCCTGTCTCTTATAC
>JBEPVC010000380.1:0-2259 GCA_041691235.1 Chitinophagaceae bacterium | reverse complement strand
GAAGCACATTGAACAACACTATTTCCTGCTGTAGATGCTCCTGTTAAACCAGAACTACCCGACCAGTTACCTACCACAAATAAAGTAGGATCTGTATAAACTGCATTTGGGTTGCCAACACCTGTTATATCAAATAACTGCCAATCATAATCATCATTTAAATTGTTGGGCGTTATTAAGAATCCGAGTGTGCCTGTCTTAAAACAGGTAAACCTGTACCAGTAAGGATTTTTATCTGTATATACTATACCAGTACTTTCGCACCCTGGCACAGGTACACCATCATTAACACATATTGGTACTGTAGCCTGGTTAAAAGTAAGTGAACCACACACAGGAAAAGCAGTTAAAGGATTTTGGCCAAGTGTGGTACACTTTTGCGAACTAACTTGCAGGCAAGCAAATAGACCAAAAAACAAAACAAGTACATTCTTTAAACACATAATTCTATGACCTTCAAATCTATCTTTTCGCTGCAATTATAATATTATTTACGCGAGTATTGAATCAATTGAAAGTAAATAAAAAAGGCAACAACCAAGGGTTATTGCCATCAATATAAATAATCCGGTTATTATTTTTCTTTATCGAGTAGTTCCTTCTTTTCAATTTTGTAAGAATATACCAGCCCGATGCCGCCGCCTACTGCTATTAGCGCAAACCATAAGGCAGGATTTTCACGATCGTGAATAACATACTGTGTGATAAAGTAAGCTAATAATAATCCTATTCCGGATCCTATCAAAAGCAAACCCCATTTAAGATTGTGATAAGGCGCAGGCCTGTTGGCAAATTCTTTTGGATTCAGCCCTTTTTCAATCATTGCAAGATTCTCTCTCTTGTGCATATAAATTATGCCGAATATCATCAGGAAAAATCCAAGTGGAATTAATACTGCTACTAACATTTCTGTAGATTGCATTGTTTTTAGTTTTATTGTTTTAAATTTTTTGTATTTACCAGTAAGACTATTCTTTTAAAAAGCAGGTTACCATTTTTTTTCTGAATGCCTTTCATAAAATCTAAGACAACATAAAGACCAACCCGGTTACAGGTAAAGGTGATTTCTACTAAAAAAATTTAATGTCAGGTTTTTTTAAGCTGGTTATAATTAATTGTATTTTGCGAGTAACCAGGTTTGTACTTAAGCAGTCTTATAACCGGAATGTGTAGCGCACTAAATGATACCGAAATTATCAGAAGGGTACTGAAGGGAGAAAAACAATGTTTTGCGGAGCTTGTAAACAAGTACCAGAACTATGTTTTTACCCTAACCATGCGCTATATTAAAAACCGGGAGGACGCAGAAGAAGTGGCGCAGGACATATTTATCAAAGCCTACAAATCTCTGGCTGGTTTCAGGGGTTCATCAAAATTCAGCACATGGCTTTATACGATTGTAAGTACAACCTGTATAACTTTTTTACGGAAAAAAAAATACGAAGTAACTTCTATCGATAACGAAAAGATTTTTAATTCTGTTCAGCATATTGATTCAAATGGCTATAACGTGGTTGAACAAAAATCAAAAATACAAATGGTTACAAAAGCCATTGATTTATTAAATGCGGATGATGCAGAAATTATAACTTTGTTTTATAAAGCAGAGCAAAGCCTTGAAGAAATAAGCACCATACTTGGGGTGGAAACCAACACAGCAAAAGTTCGTTTGCACCGCGCAAGAGCGAGATTGAAAGAAAAGATGGAAAAATATTTTGTTCATGAAGTGAAAGACCTGAATTGATAATTTTTTAAAATTGATACGATGAATACGAAAGAAAACATTGAAGTTCGGTTGTGGGATTATATTGATGGTGTAAGCTCCGCTGAAGAAAGAATTGCAATAAAAAATCTCCTGGCGAATAATGTTGAATGGCAAGAGGCATATGCCGAACTATTAAACATGCAACAAATGATAACATCATCTGATTTGGAGCAACCTTCAATGCGTTTTACAAAAAATGTAATGGATAAAATTTCAGATTATAACGCTTCACCTGCAGTAAATTATTTAAACAAAAAAATTATTTGGGGTATAGGTTTTGCTTTTATCGCTTTAATTGCAGGTTTTTTGATTTATGCATTTGCACAATTAAACTGGAATGCATCTGCAGGTGGCAGTTCCTATTTCGCTTTTAAGAATCTTGATTTCAGTAAATTTTTCAACAGCACGTATACCAGTATATTTTTAATGGCTAACACAATAGCGGGCTTAATGTTGCTTGATCGGTTTCTTGCAGGCAAGAAAAATCAAGCGAA
>JBEPVC010000379.1:0-2262 GCA_041691235.1 Chitinophagaceae bacterium | reverse complement strand
TTTTGTTTTGCAAGATTTGCTTTTTTTGTTATGCTGAATCCCCACACAGAAGGCTTATCTGCTCCGCTTATTAAAAATTTTCCGTCAGCTTTTGGTTCGCCACTATAAATTAATACTACTTTATCTTTTACATCTTTTCCGTTATAGTCATTATAATTTTTATCTTCAATGCCGTAGCCTGCAAAAATAATTTCTTTGCCTTTGAACTCATCTTCCTTTGAAGAACCCGGAGTCAAAATATAATCTTTCCCGAACACTAGTGTATTTCCCCCAATCTTAAATGATTTCGGAATTAATGAATCTTTAAACAGCGGGTAATATTGCTGAAAACCATGCATGGATTCCGGAGATTTTAATCCAAGCTCTTTGAACTGGCTTTCTATGTATGCGGCCGCCTTTCTTTGGCCTTCAGTGCCGGTTTCACGGCCTTCCATTTCTGCGGATGCAACAATGGTGAGTTGTTTTTTTAAATCATCTCTTGTAATTGTTTCGGCATACTTTAAAGCCGTATCAGTTTGAGAAAATACATGCAGGGATAATAAACAAATGATTACAACGAAATAGTATTTCATTAATAAATTTTAAAAATGAAGCGTAAATATAATTGCAATTATTCAGGCAGCTTTACCACTTATAGAAGTATATCAGGCGCAAGCAATTTTTTCAACACGGGTTTTATGTCTGCCGCCTTCAAAATCTGTATGCATAAAAATTTCTATCATTCTTTCAACAAGGCCTTCTCTTACAAAGCGCGAAGGAATGCAAATGATATTGGCATTGTTATGTTTGCGTGCAAGTTCTGCAAGCTCTTCGCCCCAGCATACGGCGGCTCTTATGTGCTGATGTTTATTAGCTGTTATAGCAACACCATTCGCGCTGCCGCACATTAATATTCCGAAAGAAGCTTCTTTATTTTCAACAGCATTCGCGACAGGATGGGCAAAATCAGGATAATCTACTGAGTCTGTTGAAAAGGTTCCGAAATCTTTCCATGTAACACTTTTGCCGTCGAGAAAAGATATAATATCTTCTTTGTATTCGAAGCCTGCATGATCGCAGCCGATGGCAACGGGCAATGCTAAATTAAATGTGCATGACATAGCATAGGTTTTAATGGAGATAAAGGTAAAAAATACTCTGCAATGATGTGGTCAAAAAAATATAAATTTTGCACACAATACATGATAGATCTTGATCCTTTAAGAAGTATTATTCTTTAACAGGTTGCTCATTTCCACTTATATTCAATTGCATTTCATTAAGCGTTTTGCCACCTTTTATTCCAAAGTCTAAGGTTCTTATTGGGAAAGGAATACTAATATCATTTTCATCATAAGCTTTTTTAATACGCATAACGGCGTCACTCTTTACCTGCAGGTACTCAGGCTGCTCGCAGGTATTTACCCAAAGGCGGATATCGAAGTTTATGCTGCTATCTCCAAACTCCTGGTAAAAAAAAGTTATTTCATCATCAGTAATTCCTTTAATTTCTTTTACAGCATTAAGCGTTACCTGTTTTACTTTTTCAAGGTCGTCTCCATAAGAAACGCCAACAGTTAAATCCATTCTTCTTTTGCCAAGCAAAGAATAATTTTCAATAGGATTTTGTAAAACTTCTTTGTTAGGTATTATTACCATCTGACCCTGGAATGTTCTTATTACAGTATCCCGTAAATTTATTTCTTCAACCTTGCCCATATAGTCTTTTATTTTTACAATATCTCCTTTATGCAGCGGCCTTCTTATTGATATAAAAATACCCGACATAAAATTGGCGGCAATATCCTGGAAAGCAAAGGCCAAAGCCAAACCTACAATACCGGCGCCCGCTAAAATAGAAGTAACTGCCTTATCAAGCTGAAGAATACTTAGTGCAGCAAATATGGTTACTCCCAATAAAAAAATATATACGATTGAAGTAAAAAGCGCGTCAAGGGTATGATTGGGAATAAGCTTTTTAAAAACTTTTGCAGCGAGTTTTTTAAGCCATTTAGATATAAAAAATCCAATAACCAATATTAAAGCAGCAAGCGCAATATTGGGCAACAGCTTTATAATTTCCTGTAACCAAAGAGATAATTTTTTTGCAATAAGTTCGTACGCTTTATTCATATTCATTTTGAAGTGATAAAAAATTATTAAAGCCGGGGTAATTTATAATGTACCAAATATGCTTCAGCCTGCAAATTTTATTTTTAGTATGGACTCGAATGATTAAGTTGATGTGTTGTTATCCAGCGAAGTATACCCAGTATCCGTAAA
>JBEPVC010000378.1:0-2265 GCA_041691235.1 Chitinophagaceae bacterium | reverse complement strand
GGATTAGTTATTAATTTTTTTACAGGGACGCCTTATAGATGGATGGGAAAGGGTTATTAATAACTTATAATTTCCTCATCGCCTCTCCGGCTCTTCGCCTCTTGAGTTAACTTCAAAATTATGAATTCCTGCAATCAGATTGAAGCGTAAACCAAATCGTTTTCTCCTATTCCTGTATCTATCGCTTATAATTTTGAATCTCTTTAAACTTCCTATCACATTTTCATTTAGGACCCTTTCTCTAGGAGATTTTTTGATTCTCTTTTTTCTCATCTTTCGTCAGAGGTTTCCTTTTGCTGCAACGGGAATTTAAAAGTGAAAAAAAAGCCCTGCATTTTCAAATGCAGGGCTTATAATGAACAAATACAAAATTAATTATTCGCAGTCATCAATATCTGGGCATACATTCCATGTGTATACATGACGACCTTGTAAATGCTGCACTCCCGAAGCATTTGCCGGATCTTTAATTTCAATTGTAGATGAAGTCACAAAACCAACATTGTCGTTTTTGTCCTTAATATAGTAAGGGAAATAAAATTCACTCAAATTCCACATATTTGCAGACTGCGTGCTCAATACTGTACAGTAAGTATCAAAGATTTCGCGATTGGCTTCAATTGTAGGATCGCAGCCGATTTTAGCTTGTACAAATAGAGCTCTAAAAAATATAGAACCCGGTTGAACAACGGCGCCCGTTTGATCTCCACTTAAAACAGTATAGGGAACAGAAAAGATAAATAAAAACGGACACTGATACTGCATCCATTTAAATTCCCTTTCAGGGTGTTTCGTATCTGTTGTAACGATCCAAGGCTGACCTGGAACATTTCCAAAAACACCAGGAAGCATCGTGACAAGGCCGTTAGCTCTTATGCCGGTCGCAGGATCTTTAGGATAAGGGCTCAT
Source organism: Chitinophagaceae bacterium (assembly GCA_041691235.1). Taxonomy (GTDB): domain Bacteria; phylum Bacteroidota; class Bacteroidia; order Chitinophagales; family Chitinophagaceae; genus Ginsengibacter. The sequence goes on along the minus strand of JBEPVC010000378.1, from coordinate 1,356 downwards.
ATCTATGCCATATTGTGCATAAAAATCAGCCATTGCCGCTACTTCCAAATCATCTAGTTGAGCGGTTGTAAAAATATTTGTCGATTTGATAAAGTTATGATTTGGATCCAATGGCGATACGCCGGTATAAACATAATTTTGCTTTGAAACAACAATAATTCTATCATGTTTTACTACAGGGACATCGTCAGCATTAAGGGATACGCACATCAGTGACATAACCATTAACATCTTATTAAACAGTTTCATGAAAACTCCTAGTTTGTAATTTTTTTGTTGAAGAATTACATATATACTTATGTAATTCTTAAAAAAAGCCCTTTATGCAGATAAAAGGCTTTTAAAGATTATTTGAATACTATTCATGGCAATGATCGTCGCAATCAGAAAGTTTGTCCCATGTGTAGACGATACGTCCTTCAGTATGAGTAATACCTGATTGTTCTGCCGGAATGTTAACTTGAAGTGTTGTGGAAAGTCCGAAACCAACATTTTCTGCAGCATCCAATATTTGAGATGTGATTGCAGATGCTTGCTCGTTCCACATGTTTGTTGTTACCGCTGTCAGCTGATTGCAATTATCCTTGAACACTTCGCGATTTTTTGGATCGTTCCATTTTTTGTTGATTTTGCCTTGTACAACGTAACCTTGGAAAAACATCGTCCCCGATCTGATGTGTGCGCCGACTTGAGTTCCAGAAGTTGCAATAAAGTCATTGCTAAAAACAATGATTGTTTTGTATTCTTTTTGTCTGAACCTATACTCTCTTTTTGGATACACAGTGTCGCGTATTACGATCATAGGCTGATTGTCAGAATCTCCATAGACAACAGGCCTCATAACGCCAACGCCTGCCAGTGTACGCTCGCCCGTAAGCGGATCTGGTGTAACAGTAGTTAAATCGATGCCATATTGCGTATGCAGACTAGCCATGAAATCTATATCCAATTGATCCACTTCTGCATCTGTAAATACGTTTGAATTCCTCATAGCCTTATGCTTTTTATCAAGCGTAGAAACCGCTGGAAGCGAGAGATAATTTTGTTTTGAAACAACAATCGATCTTTCAAAAACAATTGTATCCACACATGGCATTGTATAGGCTCCTAAAGACCCTGTAGCCAGGAGGAGTAAACTCATTACTGTATTCTTAAATTTCATAATTGCACCTTATGTTAAATTTTGATGTTTATTCAAAAAAAAATTAATCTTAATGAATAGCATAGAAAATTTTTTAAAGTCAAATATATTTTATAAAGTGCCTTTTAACGTATACTTGGTCAATACTTTAATAGACTTGTTGCATAATTAATTTTTTGATATTTTCCATTACTTTACAGAGAATCAAAAAATCT
>JBEPVC010000377.1:0-2269 GCA_041691235.1 Chitinophagaceae bacterium | reverse complement strand
GGAACAAGAAGCTTATTGATATCCAAACCAAATGTTATCTTATTGCTTTCGTCAACAGCATCTACATAAGCAAGACCAAGCCCGAGATTAGCTGGAATAAAATCTTTTTCACTTGCATCATTAGTATATGAAATTTTTGAGCCAAGGTTTGAAAGCGTTATGCCCCAGTTTAAGCCAGAAGACTTACTCTTTCCGACAGTCCCATCATGGAATAAAGAAATATCTCCCGCAACCGCGCTTCCTGTTTTATAAGTTGAACCACTTGAAGATTGTCCGCTTGCCAGGTTTGAGTTGATATATCTTAATGCAATGCCGAGCCCAAGCTTATCTGAAAGCTTACGGGAATACCCGGCGTCAAATGCGAATTCTCTTGGACGGTATGTTTGTAAATCATTTCCCAAATTATCGGTGAACTGTATATTACCTAAGCTGAAGTATCTTAATGAAGCAGATATTGCCTGGAGGTCATCTAATTTATAATAGCCAGCCAAAGAAGCAAGGTAAACATCGTTAAGATCCAATCCTTTTAGCCATGGAGTATAAGTAACAGCTATTGCTGATTTACTAAGGGCAAACGGAATTTTTGCTTGGTTCCAGAAAATTGAATTGGCGTCGGGAATGGTTGCAATTCCTACATCACCCATGCCACCGGAGCGTGCGTCGGGTGAAATTCTTAAAAAAGGGACAGCCGTTGTAACTACATTAATAGGGTTTGTGCTACTTTGCGCGTTAACGGCAAACGAACTCACTACCAGCATCAGCAATGCCGCTAATCTCAAACTTACTTGTCTCATGTGTAATTTTTGCTTGGTTAGGTAGAGCTAAACTTAATAGAAATGAGTTTTTTGGATTTGTAAAAATAAATTTTTTATTGAAACGGGCAATTAAAATGTAAAAAAGCTATCATTTATTACATCTCGTAATGCTTTTCCAAAAGTGATTTGAAGGTTTAAAGATAAGAATTGAATGCTCAAATAATAATCTCAACTGAAAACCAACAAAATTCATTTTAAGGAAATTCAATTTCTCATCAACGGGAGACAGGCATATTATATTGCATCATTCGCCGGCAAAAAAAATCTAAAAAATAAGTATTAATCAAAATGAACCCCAGTTGTATTACAAAAGATAATTTTTTTGAGTTTGAAATTACAAACAAATTACCGGGATAAAAATCGGAAGGCCTCTTATACCTGCATTTGTGAAGAGTATGCAAAAATATTTTAGGTCTTTGAAAAATGGTTTTATGATTAAATCGAAATCAAATAAAGTAATTATATTCGCAATACAAACTGTATTCCCTAACACAATAAGAAAGAAAACCTTTCGTTAAATAATCTGCTAAACGAATGCACATGCAAAAATCAATATCTGTCGGAAAATTTTGTCTCATTATACTGGCTGCGGCCTTTACATTTACCTCTTGTCATAAGAAGAAAGATAAATCTTCTGTGACCGGATGGAACTATGATGATAAGAATTATGGAAATTATCATGTACTAAAAGCAAAAGAGCAGAAAGCCGGCCCCGGGTTGGTCTTTGTGCAGGGCGGTACCTTTGTGATGGGCGCCAAGGAAGAAGATGTAATGGGTGACTGGAATAATATACCTCGCCGTGTGAGTGTAAACTCCTTTTATATAGATGAAACTGAAGTTGCCAATGTTCACTATCGTGAATATTTATACTGGCTGGGCAATACGTTTGACAACGATACTGCGATTATGAGACTTGCTCTTCCCGATACTTTAGTTTGGAGAAGCGAGCTTGCTTACAATGAGCCTTACGTTGAATACTATTTCCGCTATCCTGCATATAATTATTATCCGGTTGTGGGTGTTACCTGGGAGCAGGCACATGATTTTTGTATCTGGAGAAGCGATAGGGTAAATGAAAAAATATTAATTGATAAAGGTTATTTAAATAAAAAAGCGCCACTTGCTGAAATGAAAGGTGGCCAGGGTGAGCAAACGTTTAATACAGATACTTACCTGATGAACCCTGAGATGATCAATAATAAAGCAGCTCCTAAAAAAGGTGGTTTGAAAGATGTAGCTGGAAGAACGAGAAAAGTGATAACATTTGAAGACGGGCTTTTATTACCTGGTTACAGATTGCCTACAGAGGCTGAATGGGAATATGCAGCTTATGGAATTATTGCACAAAACCCAAGACCGCGTACCAAAGAGAAAAATCATGGTGAAGAAGTACTTTCTAACCAACAGGTATATTCATGGAGTAAAAATGTAAATGGGTTGCGTGACAATCGCAG
>JBEPVC010000376.1:0-2287 GCA_041691235.1 Chitinophagaceae bacterium | reverse complement strand
GGATCAATTAAAAGATTTTGTGGAATGCTGCGAATCTGGAAGAGTGCAGCCACTTCATTATTCCATCCATGCAAATCGCTCACGTGGCTCCATATAAGGCCATCCATCTGAATTGCGTTTAACCATGCGGGTTTGGCCTGGTCAAGTGAGACACTAAGTATGGTAAAATTTTTATCGTGAAACTTATTATATGCAGCTACCACATTTGGATTTTCCATGCGGCATGGCCTGCACCAGCTTGCCCAAAAATCAAGCAAAACATATTTACCTCTGAAAGAAGAAACTTTAAGCGGATTACCGGCTGTATCATTTTGTGAAAAATCCTGGATAACGGAACCAATGGGATTAATTTTTGATTCCTGTATTTGCTGGTTTGCATATTGCGCAAGGCCTGAACCCTGAACGGCGGGAGTCATCAGGCTGTATAATTTTTCGGCTTCAACTACATCCTGGCTTGCCTGCAGCAGGCGAATAATTGCAAGTGGTGATACATAAGAAGCAGGATGTTTTTTCACAAATTCTGCAGTAATTTTTTTCACAGCATTCACGGCTTCGGCATCAACGGCAGCATCCGGTAAAAATATTTTTTCATAAGGCTTCATATCATTTGAAAATTCTGTAAACAATGTATGCGATGCTGAGCCGGTGATTGAAAACTTCTCTATTGCATTTTTATCACCCGTAATTTTTATATTGCTGTTATCTAAAAATAACGGAACAAGAGGTGGCTGGTCGCCAAAAATTAATCCTTTAAACCCGGGCTCATTCATTTGTCCCTTTATCACAAATTTTCCTTTTTCAATAGTTGTTTGCTTTTCCGGCGTATTAGTTTGCTCGTTAAGAAATGACACTGAAGTACCATCAGCAAATCCGGTGACATTGCCGGTAATTACAAAGCCATTAGCAATCTCTTTGTTCGGTGTAGTTGTGTTTTGGCAAAAACCAAAAGCTGGTAATACCAAAAGCAAAATAAAAATTCTTTTCATAGTAGTTTATTGAGAACAAATTTAATTTTTTTCAGGCAAACAAAAGTTTAGGCTTCAAGACTATGCTGTAAAATTGAGTTAAGAAACTTTTGTGTATCTGCATCTATATTAACGGAATTTTCTATCGCTTTAATATATGCGGTTCCAATAATTGACCCTGCCGTGTGGTTACATGCCTGTGAAAACGTTTTATGATCCTTTATTCCGAACCCGATAATCACTTCATTTTTAAGATTCATATTTTCAAGACGCCGAAAATAATTTTCCTGGGCTGCCATATTTTTATCTGTCCCGGTAATTGATGAAGAAGAAACTGCATAAATAAATCCGGTACTTAAATCGTCAATCTTTCTAATTCTTTCTTCAGATGTTTCCGGTGTAATTAAAAAAATAAAAATCAAATTGTATTTTTCAAAAATACTTTTATACTCATTTTCAAATTCATCCATAGGCAAATCCGGCAAAATAATTCCATCTATTTCTGCATTCTTTGCCTCTGCACAAAATTTTTCAATTCCATGTTGCATTACAGGATTGAGATAACCCATTAAAATTAAAGGGATGTTTATTTTTTTACGACAATCTTTCAATTGTTCAAAAAGTAATTTAATCGTCATTCCATTATGCAATGCAGTCATGCTGCTGGATTGTATTACCGGACCATCAGCGAGCGGATCGCTATAAGGCATTCCTATTTCTATAAGATCAGCGCCATGTTTTTGCAAAGCATTTAAAATGGTTACGGTATCATTCAATTGCGGAAACCCAGCGGTAAAATATATACTTAGTATATTTTTTTTCTTTTGATTAAATAAATTATTAATCCGGTTCATTAATTTTTTTCTTATGATTTTGCAAAAGCTATTTCATTGCTTTCATGTATGTATCCATATCCTTATCGCCGCGGCCGCTAAGGTTTACAACAACAATATCATTTTTTTTGAAAGAGATTTTATTTAAAACAAACAATGCATGAGCCGATTCCAATGCAGGAATTATTCCTTCAAGCTTTGCCAGTTCAAAGGCTGAAGAAAGTGCTTCATCATCTGTAGCGCTCATAAATTGTGCACGTTTGCTCACATATAAATTGGCATGCATTGGCCCAATGCCAGGATAATCAAGGCCTGCTGAAATGCTGTGTGGTTCTATAACCTGACCATCTTCAGTTTGCATAACAAAACTTTTACTGCCATGCAAAATTCCCTTTGAACCCAATTGAGTTGTTGCTGCACTTTTCCCACTACCAATACCTTCGCCAGCAGCTTCAACTGCAATTAATTTTACAGATTCTTCATTTAAGA
>JBEPVC010000375.1:0-2306 GCA_041691235.1 Chitinophagaceae bacterium | reverse complement strand
GTAGATTTTATTTTGCATTCAATAGGAATGAGCCTTAATGTTCGTAAAGGAAAACACTATACTGAAATTGATTATGGCTTTAATCAGAAAACGTTGGATATTTCTGCTATGAGTTTGCATCGCTTGCTGGCAACTGCCATGAGGCTGGATGCTATTAATGAATGGGGAAGCGTTGTGGCGCTTACTTATATAGCGGCGCAAAGAGTATTTCCTGATTATAATGAAATGGCAGATGCAAAGGCATTATTGGAAAGTGTTACCCGAAGCTTTGGTTATCATTATGCCTTAAAAAAACATGTTCGTGTAAATACAGTTTCCCAATCGCCAACGCGTACAACAGCAGGTAGTGGCGTTAAGGGATTTGATGGTTTTATAAATTACGCTGAGAAAATGAGTCCGCTTGGCAATGCCAGCGCGGAAGATTGTGCAAACTATTGTGTAACGTTATTCAGCGATCTTACGCGCTATGTTACCATGCAAAATCTTTTTCATGACGGTGGGTTTTCGTTTACAGGAGTTACGCAAGGCGTGATAGAGCAGATGGAGAAGTGATTAATGATTCTTTCTGCAGACAAAAAAACCATCAAATAACGATGGTTTGAAAATTCAACTATTACTATTGATCAATATTCATCTTCATTAAAGAAGAAATCTTCCTGGCTTGGGTAATCTGGCCAAATATCTTCAAGGCCTTCATAAATCTCTCCACCTTCATCCTCAAGTTCCTGCAGGTTTTCAACCACTTCAATCGGTGCACCGCTCCTAATAGAAAAATCAATCAATTCATCTTTTGTTGCAGGCCACGGAGCGTCTTCAAGGTGTGAGGCAAGTTCTAAAGTCCAAAACATATTCTTTTTCTATTATAAAATTAAAAGTTGGGTACCAATTTTTCCGCAAATGTAAAAGTAATATCGGTATTACCAAATATTGTTTTTTAATACCTTCCATTCTTATTTGACGGAATAGGAAGCATTATAGATGCATCAACGGTTTTTTTATTTTTTTGTTTTATAAATTGTATTTTAACCTTTACATTTAATCATGTTAAAGGCATCTGGGATTTATAAAAACTATGGTAATCTTCCTGTATTAAAAGGGGTTGATATCGCGATAGATAAAGGAGAAATTGTAAGTATTTCAGGGTCTTCAGGTGCAGGGAAAAGCACGCTGCTACACATATTAGGCACGCTTGATATAGCCGATAAAGGTGAAATCGTTATTGATAATTCGCCTATTTCGAAATTAAACGGAAAAAAGCTGGCTTCTTTTAGGAATCAACATATTGGTTTTGTATTTCAGTTTCATCATTTATTACCGGAATTTACGGCACTTGAAAATGTTTGTGTGCCCGGATGGATAGCCGGAAAAAAAACTAAGGAAGTAGAGGAGAGAGCAATAGAACTTTTAGATTTGCTCGGGCTGCAGAATCGTTCAGAGCATAAGCCCGGCGAACTTTCGGGGGGAGAACAACAAAGAGTGGCAGTTGCAAGAGCACTCATCAATAGTCCTTCAATAGTTATGGCCGATGAACCTACAGGAAATCTTGACTCTGCGAACGCAAAAGAGTTACACAATTTATTTATTGATTTGCGAAATCGTTTTCAACAAACATTTTTAATTGTTACGCACAACGAAGAACTGGCGCAAATGAGCGATAGAATTCTTCACATGAAAGACGGAAAAATTTTGTAGCATAAAAACTGGAGAAAGGATTAACTTCTTTTCCAGAAAAATTTATTCAGAAAAAATATTTATTGCAGAATTTTTTTTTGAAAATATGTATAAAAAAATTACAGACGTGGTTTCCAAATAATTTCAGGTGCATTATTTTTCATTCCAATAAATCTCGATAATACAAATAAATAATCGCTTAGGCGGTTAAGATATTTTATTATTAATGGCTCAAGATTACCATCGTGTTCTTTTAAATTTACACAGCGTCTTTCTGCACGCCGACAAACACATCTTGCAATATGAGTTATAGAAACTGCCGGATGCCCGCCCGGTAAAATAAAATGTTTCATTTCAGGAAGTGTTTCATTCATTTTATCCATTTCTTTTTCAAGTAATGCAATATCTGTTTCGTGCAAATCCGGAATATGAAGCTTTGTTTCTTTAATAGGATCACAGGCAAGTGATGAACCAATTGTAAAAAGACGATCCTGTATTTCTTTTAGAATATTTTTTGAATGTGTGTCATTGCAATAATCATTTACCAGGCCAACGTAAGAATTAAGCTCATCAACCGTTCCGTAAGCTTCAATACGAATATTGCTCTTTAATATTTTTGTTCCGCCTATAAGGCT
>JBEPVC010000374.1:0-2321 GCA_041691235.1 Chitinophagaceae bacterium | reverse complement strand
GTAACAGGTATTGTAACTACACAGAGATATATTTACAATTGGCTCTACATTAAAAATAAAATATTGAATGAAGCGTGGAAGATTGCTTCAGTTTCTTTGTCCGCGCAGGTATTCACTTTGCCTGCATTACTTTATTACTTTCATCAGATGCCCCTGCTGTTTTTAGTATCTAACATCATAGCTATACCACTTGCTATGTTTACCTTGTATGGCTGCATTCTTCTTGTTGTTATTTCGCCTGTTAATATCCCGGCAATATATCTCGGCAAATTACTTACAGGTTCAATATGGTTATTGAATCACGCTGTTCTTTTCATAAACTCACTTCCATTTTCGCTATGGACGGGGTTTTCATTATCGGTTACACAAACTATTTTGTTATACGCAGTTTTCATCTCTTTTCTTTATTGGATAATTAAAAAAAATAAAGCAGCATTTAAATTTTGCATTTGCTGTACTCTTTTATTTACAATAATGACTACTGTGAATAAATGGAATTTTTCAAAACAAAAAAAGATTATTGTTTATGATGTGCCCTCTCATACAGCGATTGATTTTATAAATGGGAATACATATTATTTTGTTGGCGATAGTGATTTAATTAAAGACGGGCTTCTACAGAATTTTCATTTGAAGCCTGCACGTATTCAAATGATGATAAGAATTAAAGTTGATAGTCTTAATGACCTGTTTGTGCAAAATAATTTTTATCAGTTTTATGATAAACGAATTTTATTAATAGATTCAGCTATTTCGTATAAACCGCTTTCAAAAAAAATTGCAGTTGACTTTATTGTGATTTCAAAAAATCCAAAATTATTTATACCAAAGCTTGCAGAAGTTTTCGACTGCAGCCTTTATATTTTTGATGCTTCTAATCCTTTGTGGAAAATTGATAAATGGAAAAAAGATTGTGAAGAATTACATTTGCGTTTTCACTCAGTTCCTGAACAGGGTGCTTTTATAACAGATCTATAGGCTAAATTTTTTCTACTCATATTTATGCAAAAAAAAATAAAATCTGCCCTCATTTCAGTTTATCATAAAGAGGGGTTGCAAAATATTATCCGGCTTTTACAAGAGCAAAACATTCTCATTTATACAACAGGCGGAACACAAAAATTTATTGAAGATGCGGGCATTTCATGCATATCCGTGGAATGGCTCACAGGTGTTCCTTCAATCTTAGGTGGAAGAGTCAAAACGCTTCACCCGTCAATATTTGGTGGCATTTTGGCCCGGCGCGATGTGGAGAGTGACTTGCAGGAAATGAAGCAATATAATATTCCCGAAATTGATTTGGTTATTGTTGATTTATATCCTTTTGAAGAAACTGTAAAATCTACAAACGACGAATCAACAATTATAGAAAAGATAGATGTTGGTGGCCCATCAATGATAAGAGCTGCCGCAAAAAATTTTAAAAATGTATTGGTTATTGCTGATAAAAAAGATTACGAATTTCTTGAAAATATTTTATCGGAGAAGAATGCAGAAACATCAATTGAAGAAAGAAAAAATTTTGCAGCAAAGGCATTTGATATTTGCTCAGGCTATGACATAGCTATTTCAAATTACTTTAATAAAACTTCTTTTGGAAATCCATTTAGTTCGGAAAAGAAAGTGTTGCGCTATGGAGAAAATCCTCATCAGCAGGCTTCATTCTCCGGAAATATAAGTGAAGTGTTTGAGCAATTGCATGGCAAAGAACTATCGTATAATAATCTTGTAGATGTTGATGCAGCGATTCAAGTTATTAGTGAGTTCGATTCTGAAAAAAATAATAACCTCGTCACCTTCACTATAATAAAACACACTAACGTTTGTGGTATCTCTCAAAGAGAAACTGTTTTTGAAGCTTTTGAAACGGCGCTTGCAGGCGATCCCGAAAGTGCATTCGGAGGCGTTCTCATTACCAACAAATCGGTTGATAAAAAAACTGCAAATGCACTGAATGCTTTATTTTTTGAGGTGCTTATTGCGCCGGGCTTTGATGAAGATGCTTTATTAATACTTCAATCAAAAAAGAACAGGATTCTATTAAAAAGTAAAAACTTTACTCAACAAACGCAGCAATCTAAAACTGTTTTAAATGGTCTCTTGTCACAGGAAACTGATAAAGGGAATTTTGCTGAATGGAATGAAGTTGGCGGCAGAGATTCATCAGCAGAAGAAAAAGAAGATTTAATTTTTGCAAATCTTATTTGCAAGCATTTAAAAAGTAACGCAATTGCAATTGTGAAAAACAAACAGTTAATTGGAAAAGGTTGCGGACAAACTTCAAGAGTAGATGCGTTAAGACAGGCCATTGCAAAAGCAGG
>JBEPVC010000373.1:0-2337 GCA_041691235.1 Chitinophagaceae bacterium | reverse complement strand
TTGAGTATTGAGTATTGAAAATTGGTTTAAGAAAATGGCAAAAAGTAACAAAGAAGATTATACACACAGTGATTCCGGCGTAAGCGGCCAATATAAAACATGGTTTTTAGATTATGCAAGTTATGTGATATTGGAAAGGGCGGTACCCGCTGTTGAAGATGGACTCAAGCCAGTGCAACGACGCATTCTTCATGCCATGAAAGAAATGGATGATGGGCGGTTTAATAAAGTTGCGAATATTATTGGTCAGAGTATGCAATATCACCCTCACGGTGATGCAAGCATTGGCGATGCTATAGTAAATCTTGGGCAAAAAGAATTATTGATAGAGACGCAGGGCAACTGGGGTGATGTACGCACAGGTGATGAAGCCGCTGCGCCACGCTACATTGAAGCACGGCCAAGTAAGTTTGCATTGGAAGTTGCTTTCAATAATAAAACCACAAATTGGCAACTCAGCTATGATGGCAGGAAAAATGAGCCGGTAACCCTTCCTATGAAATTTCCTTTGCTGCTTGCGCAAGGCGCAGAAGGGATTGCAGTAGGGCTCGCAACAAAAATTCTTCCACATAATTTTTGCGAATTGATTGAGGCTTCCATAAAATATTTTAAAGGAAAAAAGTTTGAGCTCTATCCCGATTTTGCAACAGGAGGCACAATAGATGTTACAAATTATAATGATGGCATACGTGGAGGAAAAGTTAGAGTACGGGCAAAAATTGAAGAGCTTGATAAAAAAACGCTTGTAATAAAAGACGTTCCTTACGGTACCACCACCACGCAGTTAATTGACAGCATTATCAAAGCAAATGACAATGGCAAAATAAAAATAAAAAAAGTTACAGATAACACAGCGGCAGAAGTGGAAATCACGATTGACCTTGCTCCCGGAATTTCTCCGGATATCACAATAGATGCTTTATATGCATTTACCGATTGCGAGATTTCAATTTCACCCAACGCCTGTGTTATCAATCAGCAGAAGCCGCAGTTTCCAGGTGCAAGTGAATTGCTTAAAATATCGGCAGATAATACAAGGGAGCTTCTGAAAAAAGAACTTGAAATAAAATTAAAAGAGCTTCGGGAAAAATGGCACTATACTTCTCTTGAAAAAATATTTTTTGAAGAGAAAATTTATAAAGAGCTGGAAAAGAAACATGAAACCTGGGAGAAGGTGATTGTAGCTATTGACAAAGCATTTGGTCCTTTTAAAAAACAATTAAAAAGAGATATTACAAAAGAAGATATTTTAAAGCTAACTGAGAAGCCTGTACGCAGAATTTATAGGCTCGATATAGACGAATTGAACAACCAGATAAAAGCATTGGAAGATGAAATAAAGCAGGTAAATTATAATCTTAAAAACCTTACAGAATATGCAATTGCATACTATGAAGATCTTTTAAAAAAATATGGCAAAGGCCGCGAAAGAAAAACGGAAATAAAATTATTTGACATCATCCAGGCAAAAGCAGTCGCCATTGCAAACACAAAAATTTATGTAAACAGGGAAGATGGTTTTATTGGAACAAGTTTAAAAAAAGATGAACTTATCGGTGACGTATCAGACCTTGATGATATAATTGCTTTTACCGAAGGTGGAATAATGAAGGTCTTTAAGGTGCAGGACAAAGTCTTCATCGGAAAAAATATAAAGCATGCAGCCGTTTTTCGCAAAGGCGACGAACGCACAACATACAATATGATCTATACCGATCTCAATACAAGCGTGAGCTATGCAAAGCGTTTCAATGTAACGGGTGTTACAAGAGATAAGGATTATCAAATAACGAAAGGTGGCGAAAAAAGCAAGGTGCACTATCTTACCGTAAACCCTAATGGTGAAGCGGAAGTCGTAAAGATTATTCTAACGCCGGGTAGCTCTGCAAGAAAAAAAGAATTCGATTTTTATTTTGAAAATCTGGAAATTAAAAATCGCGGTAGCATCGGCATCCAGGTTACAAAGCATAAGGTAAGTAAGGTAAAATATCTTGAAACCGGCAAAGCGACATTGGGAAGCATAAAAATTTGGTTTGATGATAAATTCGGAAGGCTTAATCACGATGGCAAAGGAATTTACCTGGGTGAATTTGATGCCGACAATAAAATATTATTAATTTATAAAGATGGAAATTATGAGCTTACCGATCAGGAATTAACCCAGCGTTTTAATCCGGATGAAATAATGCTAATTGAAAAGTATGAGCCTGAAAAAATTGTAACGGCTGTGTATGCTGATTTGGAAAAGAAACAATTTTATGTGAAGCGCTTTAAAATAGAAACTACCACATTACACAACAAATTCTTGTTTGTAAAGGAAGGTGACAGCACTCGTCT
>JBEPVC010000372.1:0-2342 GCA_041691235.1 Chitinophagaceae bacterium | reverse complement strand
AACATCGCGAATAATATAAAGCAAATTAGTATGAGACTTTTCTGCTCCCTGTTGCTAAAAAAAATAAATAGTAATAATAATATAGAAGACAATAAGAGGTTTGTGATATTGCTGGCCGTTAGCAATAAAATTATCATACACAGCAAAACCATTGATCCATTTTTGCGGCTAAGAAAATAAACAACACCAAATGCATTAATCATTGCATTCGTTGTAGAGGTGTCAAAAGAAATTCCTTTAATATAATCGCCGGTTGTTATAAAATATTTTTGATATTCCCCCTGGTATAAGTAAGGGTTTATAGCGCCAGTCTTATAAACTATCAATAAATACGTTGCTAAAGAAACGCATGCATTAATTGCAAAAAATAAATAGATGGTTTTATGAATTACAACCGGCTCGTTTTTATCGACACACAGTTTTACCTGGTGTATTGCAAGAATGCTTAAGAGCCAGAAACCAATACCAGTGAGGAAAGTAATGCTGTAATTAAAATTTGTGAATGCACCGGTAATAATACAGGTAAAAATTGCAATGCCAATTATAATAGGGTAGAAGAGCGGAAGCCTTGAATGACGAAGCCGAAATCCAAATTTGAAGTTGAATTGAAATGCATATATCAATATGATAGCGGCAAGTTTGACAACAAGCTTTACATTTAGAAACAATACAAGAAAAATCAGAAGCTTCCAATCAATTGCCTGGAATGTTTTTTTTATTTGCTCAGAATACGTTTTACTTAACAACCTTGATGTGGTTTAAACTGTTATCTAAAGAATTGATTTAGATCGTATTACTATTAGATTCTAAACGAAGAATTAATAAATGAGGTTGCCAGTTATAATCTTGTATTGTCCCCAAAAAGTTGTAAAACTGCCTGGCAGAAAAATCAGATAAGAATTAGGAGAAGAAAAAATCGATGCGACGTTTTACAAATAAAAAAGGCTTCGATGCTGAAGCCTTTACTTATTTTCAAAGGGATAATAATTTATGTTGAGCAAAAAGTTATTTAAATGGCTTAACGGTAAGCGTAAAAAGCATACCGCCGCTACTCAGTTTTATTTTTCCTAAACCTATGCCGCTTAATGGTAAACTTATGTAGGGCTCAGCCATAATTGAAAATCTTTTATTGAGTATATATTCATACCCACCGGACAGATCAAGAATTGAAAAGAAATGTTGATTTTGGTTTTTTACAGACCAGTTACGACTCCAGGTTTGACCGGTAGCCGTTTTGTAATTATATTGGTATGATTCTTTTTTCATTAGATAAGATGAAAATCCTGCTGCTGCAAACCAACTGTGGTTTTTTGTTTTACCAAAACTATAACTGGCGGTGAGTGGAATTTCATAAACGTTACAGTTGGCATCTACATTTTGAAGATAGATAGAGTTTGCTACGCCGGAAGGCAAATGATAATCATTGCTTCCTGCATAATAGATTTTTTTGGAAACATAAAATCCTGTTCTTAATGTAAACCTTTTAGAAATTGCATAGCTAACCCCCGCACCGTACGATATCGTAACCTTCCCCGCATCTTTAATGCGAACACCGCTAATATCGGGGCCTGCTGATATGGTTATACCAAAATTCCTGCTAAAACTATTCTTTGCATTTGTTGTTGTTTCCTTGTCGGGGCTATTCTTTTCATTAGCAGTTTTTATAACCTTATTTACAGTATTGTCATTGCGATTATCCTTTGCCGTTATATCGGCATTTGAGGTTACTTTTTTTGGCTGGTCTTTATCATTCTCACTAATTGCAACATTTTTACTTTCTTCATTTTCGCTTTTTGCGGAGGGAGCAGATTCACTTGCAGGCAAATCTTTAATTGTGTTTGACAAAGTATTTTCTTCAGATGATCCCGAACCAATATTATTTTTCAATACTCCTTTTTGGGAATGAGAGTTTTTCCCGGATTTATTTTGAAGATTTTCTTTTGGAAAATTATTAGTTACTGCTTGAGGAATTCCGCTGTTTTTTGCCGAAGTTTTTTCTGTAGCGGCAATATCATGCTGCAGATTACTTTCCTGTTTATCCGAAGAAGCACTCACAGGCTGCTTGTTTTCCAATGTGCTTTTTGATTCAACCTTTTGCGATGTTTTGGAAGGAGATGCGTTATATGAAACTGCCAGGTATACTAAGCCCCCCACCAGAAGAAGCAACAAAGGAATGAACATAATAATCCATCTTCTTCCTTTTTTTTGAGGAAGATGTTCATCAAGCAGTTCTTCCATCTTCTTCCATGCGTTGTCGTCATAAGCAGGGTGATAATGGTCGGCAGCCTCTTTTATTTTTTTATCGTTTTGGTCATCCCACATTTTTCGCTATTAAAATTTTG
>JBEPVC010000371.1:0-2351 GCA_041691235.1 Chitinophagaceae bacterium | reverse complement strand
CCAATGAAAGAGCAGGCCAGGGACGCTATTGAATTGCTGAACAGACTTCAAACAGGTAATTCGCAGATAAAAAAAATTGCAGATGAGTTGAGTTCAAATGCAGAACCATTACGCAGGGATATTATGAAAGCTATTGCAATGGCAATTGATATTTCTGATGGGCCGGTATCAGCGCAGCTGAAGGAATATCAAAATGATCTTGAGCAAAAAAATGCAGCGCTTTACAATTCAAATCTGTATAATGAAGGTTCAAAATCTGCTTTAAAAATTAATGTAGTTGCACCGGAATTTAAGAACGATTCAGAAAGCATTAACGGTTATGAAGTGCTCAATAAATATTTTGATGAATTGTTCGCAGCCAACGATAAAGTGATTGCATTCGGCGAAGATCTCGGGCAAATAGGAGACGTTAACCAGGGCTTCAGCGGATTGCAACAAAAATACGGAGAAGGAAGAATTCTTGATACGGGCATTCGCGAACTCACGATTATGGGGCAGGGTATAGGACTTGCCTTACGGGGGTTACGGCCTATTGCTGAAATACAATATCTTGATTATTTGCTTTATGGATTACAGCCCCTAAGCGATGACGTTAGTACAACACATTTTCGCACAATGGGGCAACAGAGTGTTCCCCTGATTGTACGCACTCGTGGCCATCGTCTTGAAGGGATCTGGCACAGCGGCTCGCCAATGGGAATGATTATAAATGCACTTAGAGGTATGTATGTGTGCGTTCCCAGAAATATGGTTCAGGCGGTGGGTATGTACAACACATTATTACAATCAAATGATCCTGCCTTGATGATCGAATGTTTGAATGGTTACCGGTTGAAAGAAAAATTACCTTCCAATTTAATCGAATACACGGTGCCGTTAGGTGTTCCTGAAATTATAAAAGAGGGAAACGATATTACAATGGTTTCTTATGGTTCAACTTTAAGAATTGTACAGGAAGCTGCCGAGAGTTTGGACAAATTAAGTATCAGTTGCGAAATTATTGATGTGCAAACTTTATTGCCTTTTGATATTAACCATCTTATTCTTGATTCTCTCAAAAAAACAAACCGGATTGCTTTTATTGATGAAGATGTACCCGGAGGTGCAGCTGCATACATGTTTAATAAAGTTATGGAAGAACAAGGTGGTTACAAGTGGCTTGATGTTTCTCCGCGAACACTTACAGGCAAAGCTCACCGGCCTTCTTATGGGAGTGATGGCGATTATTTCAGTAAGCCGAATGTAGAAGACGTTATCAGAGTTGCAAAAGAAATGATGGCGGAATAATCAGCTAATAACTAATAAATATGAAATTCACTCTTTATCAAATTGATGCATTTACTGACAAGCTTTTTAATGGTAATCCTGCTGCGGTAATTCCATTGGAATCATGGATTGATACAGATATTATGCAAAAAATTGCGCTCGAAAACAATCTTTCGGAAACTGTTTTTTTCTGTCCGGCAAACAATAATGATTATGATTTTGAGATAAGATGGTTTACGCCTTCAATTGAGATTAATTTATGCGGGCATGCAACATTGGCTTCTGCTTATGTAATTTTTAATTATTTGCATTTCAATAAACCCGACATAAAATTCAGCTCACAAAGTGGTATTTTGAAAATAAAAAAAACTGATTCGCTTATTGAAATGGATTTCCCATCATGGCCGCCTGTTGAATTTAATGACCCGCCGGTTCATATAAAAGAAGCGCTCGGTGGCGCAGAAATTACTGCAATTTATAAAAGCAGGGATTTGTTATTGGAATTATCAGACGAGGATGCAGTGCAAAACTGTAATCCTGATTTTAATTTAATAAATAAAACAGGCTATAAAATTATTATTACTGCGCCTGGTAAAAATGTTGATTTTGTCTCAAGATTTTTTGCACCCACAGCAGGCATAGACGAAGATCCTGTGACCGGATCGGCGCATTCGCAATTAATTCCTTATTGGAGTAATAAGCTTGCGAAAACAAAAATGATCGCAAAGCAGCTTTCAAAACGCGGCGGTACTCTTCATTGCGAGCAAAAAGGAGATAGGGTTACAATGGCTGGTGATTGCGTATTTTATATGAAGGGTGAGATAGAAATTTGATAAGATGACTAAATCTGAAAGGCGTTTTATAAATCAATGGAGCGAACAAAGAAGCGGCCCGCGACGCACATATTACATACAGTTTACGATTGCGTGGACAGTAGTATCATTTCTCGTGATTTTTTTTCTTACAAAATTATTTACGAACTTATGGGAAACAGGCGGAAAATATTTAATCATTTTTCTCGCGACAGCGGGTATTCTGATTGGTTTTGTGGCAACTCATCTCAATTATACAATCTGTCAAAAACG
>JBEPVC010000370.1:0-2371 GCA_041691235.1 Chitinophagaceae bacterium | reverse complement strand
AATTAATTTATTCACAATCTTTGTTGCCATCTCAAAATCATTTCACTCTTCCATTGAGAAAAATCTCCTGCAATTATGTGTTCGCGTGCTTTTGTAACAATGTCAAGGTAAAAGGCGAGATTATGAATGCTTGCAATTTGCAATCCCAAAATTTCTTTTGATTTGATAAGATGGCGCAAATAAGATTTACTATAATTATTGCTCACATCACAATCTATTCCTTCATCGAGTGGTGAAAAATCTTTTTCCCATTTTTTATTATCAATATTTATTACACCATTTGTTGTAAAAAGCATTGCGTTTCTCCCATTGCGTGTAGGCATTACACAGTCAAACATATCAACGCCTAAAGAAATGCATTCAAGAATATTCCAGGGAGTTCCTACACCCATTAAATATCGCGGTTTATTCATCGGTAAATTATCGCAGCACAATTCACATATCTCATACATTTTTTCTGTTGGCTCGCCAACGCTTAAGCCACCAATTGCATTTCCGGTTGCATCTTTTGAAGAAATATAATCACAGGATATTTTTCTCAGATCATGATGAACACCACCCTGCACTATTGGAAATAAATTTTGCACATAACCATATTTATCTTTTGTATTATTGAATTGCGTAAAACACCTGTCAAGCCAGCGATGCGTTAATTCCATAGAAGTCTTTGCATAATTATATTCGCTTCCTCCCGGCGGGCATTCATCAAAAGCCATAATTATATCTCCGCCAATTGTGCGCTGAATATCCATTACAATTTCAGGAGAAAATAAATGTTTGCTTCCATCAATGTGGCTCTGAAATAGCGCGCCCTCTTCTGTTAACTTACGGGTACCACTAAGCGAAAAAACCTGGTAGCCGCCACTATCAGTTAAAATTGGTTTATCCCAATTCATAAATTTATGCAAACCACCTGCACCTTCCAACACTTCAAGACCGGGCCGCAAATACAAATGATAAGTATTACCTAATATAATTTGTGCCTTTATATCTTCATGCAATTGTTTCTGTGTAACTGCCTTTACGCTGCCAACAGTACCGACCGGCATGAATATCGGGGTAAGAATTTCGCCATGATCCGTATTAATTTTCCCGGCTCTTGCTTTTGAATTCTTATCTGTATGTTGAAGATTAAATTGCAGCACTGCCATTAAGATTTAGTTTTCTTCTCTAATGGCGCAAAGATAGCAGCGAAAAATTATTGAACTGTTTATTGTAATCCTTAAAAGTCTTTGGAGAAAATTTTGCAACTGACAATAAGGAAAAGTATGTTTGCACTTAACATGAGACTAACTGAATTGCTGAATAATCCCGGGAATGTTATTTTTCTTGGGTTTTGTATAATCACTTTTATACAATTATTCTACTATCTTTTTTTCTTTTCCCGTTTGGCTTTTTACAAATCGAAAATCAAGAACGTTACACAAACTCATCCTGTGTCGGTAATTATTTGTTCTCGGGATGAAGCTGCAAACCTTGTTAAAAATCTTCCCGGCGCATTGGTACAAAAATATCGTACAACCCATGAAGTGATTGTAGTGAACGATAATTCATTTGATGAGAGTAAATACATTTTGGAAGAATATCAAAGAAAATTCAGGCAATTGCAATTAGTGGAATTAAAGCAGGAAGCAAGATTTATTCCCGGCAAAAAATTCCCGTTAAGCGTTGGAATTAAAACAGCAAAGCATGAAATAGTATTGCTTACAGATGCAGACTGCGTTCCTGCCAGTGAATTCTGGATTGAAAAAATGCAGGAAGGTTTTTCAGACGGAATTGAAATTGTTTTAGGTTATGGAGCTTTGCATAAAAAGAAAACTTTTTTTAATAAACTTGTCAGGTGGGAAACTTTTACGACCGCGTTACAATATCTTTCTTATGCACGTGCAGGCCTGACTTACATGGGAGTTGGAAGAAACTTAAGTTACAAGAAAACTATTTTTTTCAGGCATAAAGGTTTTTCGTCTCACAATCATGTACCGGGAGGCGATGACGATCTTTTTATTAATAAAGCTGCTACAAAAAAAAATACAGCTATATTAATTGATAAAGATGCATTCACGTTATCTGAGCCTGCAACTACCTGGAAACAGTGGGTTCTGCAGAAGACAAGACATTATACAACGAGCAAATATTACAAGGCAATTCATAAATTTGTGCTTGGCCTTTATGCATTTTCTCTTTTTCTTTTTTATCCACTGTTCATTACCTCGTTATTTCTTTTTGACTGGAGATGGGTATTAGCAGTTTTCGGGCTGCGCTTTATAATACAAACAATAATCATTTTTAAAACAACAAGAAAGCTTGATGAAAAGGATCTCTTTCCATGGTTTTTATTTTTTGATGTATGGATGTTTTTTTATTATTTATT
>JBEPVC010000369.1:0-2372 GCA_041691235.1 Chitinophagaceae bacterium | reverse complement strand
TTGCGTATACCAATTTCTTTAGTGCGTTGCTCTGCTGTGTAAGTTGCCAAACCAAATAAACCAAGGCAGGCAACAAATATGGTTAGTAGGGAAAAGATGTTTAGAATGGTTCCTGTTGTTTGTTCTGCTGCATACGTTTTATTATACAAATCATCCATGAAGGCATAAGTAAAAGGTTCATCTGTGTTATATGCATCCCATTGTTTTTTCATGGTTGATAACAAGCCGGAAACGTCTGTAGTTTTTATCTTAAAGATTAAACCACCTTCCGGGTTCAAACTCATTAATAACGGGCTTATAGCTTCATGTAATGATTTAAAATTGAAATTCTTTACCACGCCAATTACATGATAAGGAACGTTCCTTCCTCTATCGCTATTTTGCCTGATGATTGTTTTGCCAATAGCTGCTGATGTATTCCATCCAAATGATTTTACAGCTGTTTCATTTAGTATGATGGCAAAAGAATCTGTTGTGAACTGCGGTGAAAAATTTCTGCCACTGATCATTTTCATTCCAAGTGTTGGAATATAATTTTCATCAACATGATAATCCACACCATTCACAATCAGGTTATCATTGCCCTGCGGATATGCCAGCGCATTATTATAATTGCTTGGTCCTGCAGGTTTATACCAGGAAGTGGTTGCATTTATAATTCTCGAATCACGCAACATTTGTTGTTTGAAAGCCTGTTCATTCTTACCCAAAACATAAGAGTTGGGAATCGTTATTATTTGTTCTTTATTAAAACCAAGATCTTTTTGCTGTATAAATTTCATTTGCTGATACACAACAATAGTCCCGATGATCAATGCAACAGAAATAAAAAACTGAAATATTACGAGACTGCTTCTTAGCCCGAAACTTTTATTGTTACTTGTAAGTTTACCTTTTAAAACAGCAATCGGTTTAAAAGAAGATAAATAAAACGCAGGATAAATACCGGCAACAATACCAACCATCAAACCCAATCCAATAAATGCAATGATTGGTTTTGCATCAAAACTTAATTGTTTACCGGATATGTTATTGAACAATGGCAAAGCAATTTCTACCAACACAAATGCAAATAGCAATGCGAACACTGCAATCATTACAGATTCGGATAAGAATTGTTTTACAAGTTGTGTTTTACTTGAGCCGGCAACTTTTCTTACGCCAACTTCTTTTGCTCTTTTGGATGCGCTTGCTGTAGATAAATTGATAAAGTTGATGCATGCAACAATCAACATAAAAAGAGCAACACCACCAAAGATGTAAACATAAGTTGCATTGCCGCCGGGTTCAAATTCTGTTGTTGTGGTGGAGTTAAGATGAATATCAGTGAGCGGTTGTAAAGCAAAGCCAAGGCTGTTGCCTTTTGTTATAAAGTCATTTAGGCTTAAGCCCATTGCCTGTTGTATTGCCGGACCCATATACGTCTTAACCATGGCAGGAAATCCTGTTTCCATTTGCTTTATATCAGTGCCGGGTTTTAATAAAAGGTAAGTATGAAATCCGCCGCTCATCCATGTATCTTCAGATGCCCTTTCATTGCTTTTCATAGAGCCAAATATGTCAAAATGAAAATGGGAATTAACCGGTATATCTTTTATAATACCCGTTACTACATATGGCCTGTTATCATCAGCCGTTACTATTATCGTTTTACCAATGGCGTCTTCATTACCAAAATATTTTTCTGCAGTTGACTGCGTCATCACAACTGTATGCGGCTGCAGCAAAGCTGTTTTTGCATCACCTTTAATCATCGGCAAAGTAAAAATGCTGAAGAAGTTTGCATCTACATTTGCAAACTGGTCATCCTTAAAAACTTTGTTTTTGTAAATAATTTTCGAACTTCCCTGATCTTGTATTCTCGTTGCATCCTGTACCTGAGGAAAATCTTTCTTCATTACTCCAGCTACCGGTGGCATGCATACACTTTCATTTATTTTTCCGCCATTAATATCTGCTTTAAAAATAACACGTGCAATGTTGTTAGCATTTTTATTGAAGCGATCATAGTTTAATTCATCCTGTACATATAACATGATGATAAAACATGTTGCGATGCCAATAGATAAACCGAGAATATTTATGAAAGAAAACAGTTTATTCTTCCTGATATTTCTCCACGCTGTTTTAAAATAATTTCTAAACATGATAAAATTTTAATTGAATAAATAATGTTACTGGTTAAGGTGGAACAATATTTATTACTCGCTTCTTAAACTCTTTACCGGGTTTGCCATCGCCGCTTTTATTGCCTGGAAGCTTACCGTTAATAATGCAATAGCAATTGACACGATACCCCCGGCAAAAAATATCCACCAACTAATGTTAATGCGATAAACATAATCCTGCAACCATTGGTGCATGAAATACCA
>JBEPVC010000368.1:0-2386 GCA_041691235.1 Chitinophagaceae bacterium | reverse complement strand
GCTGATATGGAATATCCCATGATGATTAATGATGCTACAACAAAAGATTTTAAATTCTCACAGCTGGTGCAGGATCATGAAATAGCACACACTTATTTTCCATTTTACATGGGCATAAATGAAACCCGCTATGCATATATGGATGAAGGATGGGCAACCACTTATGAATATTTAATCGGGCTGGAAGAAGTTGGTAAAGCTGCTGCTGATTCTTTTTACAAAAGATTCCGGATTACCCGTTATATAAATGATCCTTCTGCTGAAGAAGATCAACCAATTATTTCTATGTCAACACAGGTGAGTGGCGCAGGCTATGGAAACAATGCTTATGGAAAAGCATCTCTGAGTTACCTGGCTTTAAAAGATTTGCTTGGTGACGTTACATTTAAAAAAGCTTTGCATTATTATATGAATGCATGGAATGGCAAGCACCCAATTCCATGGGATTATTTCAATGCAATGAATACCGGCTCAGGACAAAACCTAAATTGGTTTTTTAATAACTGGTTTTTTAGCAATAATTATATTGATTTAAAAATTAATAGCGTAAAAAAACAAGCTGGGGCTTATGATGTATCTATTCAAAACGTTGGTGGCTTTGCCATTCCGTTCGATGTAAAAATTATTTATGATGACGGTGGCATTGCGTCTATGCATGAAAGCCCTGCAAGCTGGCAAAAGAATCAGAAAGAACAGACGCTTAAAATATCAACAAAAAAAAATATTAAAACAATAGAATTGGATGGCGGCATTTTTATGGACTATACACCGGAAGATAATTTTTGGAAAAAATAAAATCTTAAAAACGACGAATAACTATTAAGGCTATTCGCAGTTAAAGAAAGCTTTGATGAAGCAATTTAACTCGTTCTCATCTTTCGTTATATTAACACTTTAATTTTTTGCAAGAGATTCAAACTCTAAATAAGTGAACTCAATCCAGATAATTGAGTTCACTTATTAATCGGGCAACTAATGACGTCCACCCCGTTTGATGACTTGCGCCCAATCCATTTCCATTATCTCCATGAAAATATTCATAAAATAAAATGAGATGCTCGTTACCCGGTTGCTGATAAAACCAATTATATTTTCCATAAATGCTGCGTTTTCCTTCAGCATCTTTTTCAAATAAAGAAATTACTCTTTTTGTTAGTTCATCGGCAACCTGTTTTAAATTCATTTTGTTACCGGAGCCAGCAGGACACTCTACCAATAAATCATCGCCATAAAATTCACCATACTTGCGTATAGACTGGATAATAATATAATTTATCGGGATCCACACAGGGCCACGCCAATTGGAATTTCCGCCAAACAGATTGGTAATAGAATCTCCGGGATCATATTGGATTGCATATTCTACTTCATCAATTGTAAGAGCATAAGGATGTTGCTCATGGTATTTTGATAAAGCTCTTATACCGCCTTTCGAAAGAAATTCTTCTTCGTTTAATAAATGTTCAAGAATATTTTTCAGCCTGTCCTGTTGAACAAGGGATAACAGAATTCTTTCGCGGTCATTGCGTTCTTCGTTAGGCCAGAAACGATTATTTTTTTTCCTGTAATTTTCAAACCAGCTAATTCGTTTTTTAAAATCCGGAAGCTTATCGCGGACTTTTTTTTGTATTGTGGATGCAGCAAATAAAGTGGTGATACCTACAATAGATTGTATGCGCAGCTGAACAGGCTCGGCATTGGCTTTTGAAAGCACATCATAAAAAAACTTATCAGTATCATTCCATAACCCATGCTGATTAAGTGCTTCTGCAATCAGCACGAAATGTTCAAAAAATTTAGTTGCGGCATCTTCAAACGTTTCATCTACCATTGCAATTTCCAGCGCCATATCCATCATATTAAGCGCATACATTCCCATCCAGCTTGTTCCATCAGCCTGCTCCAGTTGGTGATTTCCGGGCGTTTCAATACTGCGGTTAAATATCCCAATATTATCAAGACCAAGAAAGCCACCCTGGAAAATATTATTGCCTCTTGCGTCTTTCCTGTTTATCCACCATGTAAAATTGATGATAAGCTTGTGAAATATTTTTTTTAAAAAACTAATGTCGCCATTTCCGGTCATGGATTTTTCTATACGATAAACCTGCAAAGCAGCCCACGCATGCACCGGCGGATTTACATCGCCAAAGTGCCATTCATAAGCAGGTAACTGTCCATCTGGTTTCATAAACCATTCTCTCATTATCATTATCAGCTGGTGTTTTGCAAAGCTTGGATCCAGCATAGCCATTGGTATACAATGAAAAGCCAGATCCCATGCGGCATACCAGGGATATTCCCATTTATCAGGCATTAAAATAATGTGCTGATTTTTTAAGTGCTTCCATTCATGATTACGGCCATTAAGCTTGCCTTCATTAAC
>JBEPVC010000367.1:0-2392 GCA_041691235.1 Chitinophagaceae bacterium | reverse complement strand
GCATTGTCGATGTATATTTATATTGATAATTGTAAACAATTAAAACAAATTATATGATAGGTAATAAACACATGGCGACTATTTTATTAGGCGCAGCTGCAGCATTTGGTGCATACAAGTATAGTAAAATGACAGAGGAAGAGAAACAAAAAATGGCGGATTCTTTAAAAGATAAATTTCATAAGCTGAAAGATGAAGCAGAAAGCGCCGGTGATACTGCTAAAAATTATTTCAGTGATTTAAAGAATAAGGCAACCGATATGTTTAAAGAACATTTTCCTGACGCAGAAAAGCATTTCGACGATTTCTTTAAAAAAATTTAAAAAGGCATACTGCTGGCAATACAGCAACCGGTGCAGATGCAAATACTTAATCATAACAGATAAGCATAAACGCAAATACTTTTTAGTAGTTACCCGGATGGTCAGGTTATAATTCTTTCGGTTATATTAATCATTTTGCTTTTCTTAGCAACTTGAAAAAAGAAAACCCCTTTGTAATTTCTATCGCATTCTTTGCCGTGTACATTGTATGGGGAACCACGTATGTTGCAATCATTTTCGGATTGAAAGGCTTTCCACCGTTCACACTTTCTGCCATACGATTTTTTACAGCCGGACTGCTTTTATTTATTTGGTGCCGGATAAAAGGACAAAAAATTCCTGGCAACAATACATGGCTCACCTGCAGCATTAGCGGTTGTCTCATGCTTATTGGCGGTTCAGGATTTATAGCATGGAGCGAAAAATATGTTGGCCCCGGATATGCTGCTATTATTAGTGCCACAACGCCTTTCCTTTTTATATTAATAGATAAAAAAAGATGGGCAGATTATTTTTCAAACAAATTAATTATAGCAGGTTTGATAATTGGGTTTGCCGGCCTGGTTATTTTTTTTATGGCAGGTGAGCACCACGCTCAATCAAATAAAAGCGGTGATATGTTTTCAATAGCAACTATGGTTTTATTTATAAGCTGCATACTTTGGGTAGCTGGCTCACTGTACTCGAAAAATAAATTAGTGAATGGCCATTCAAATTTTATGACTGCAAGCATTCAATTAATGGCAGCAGGAGCGGGCAGTGCATTATTAGCAGCCACTATTGGTGAGTGGAACTATTTTTCTTTTACAGGCATCCCTGTTGCAGCATGGCTAAGCCTTGTGTATCTTATAACAATGGGCTCGCTGGTGGCTTTTGTTGCTTTTACCTGGCTAATAACCGTAAGGCCACCGGCAATAGTAAGCATGCACACATACATTAATCCGGTTGTTGCCGTAGTGCTCGGCTGGCTTCTTACAAATGAAAGACTTTCTTTATGGCAGGTTATAGCCTTGTTCATTATTTTAGGCGGAATGTTGCTGACCAATTCGCCGCGTTATAAAATGAACGAAGAAGAAATTGCGGAGCACGCATAAAACAAATTATAGCATCAAGAATATTAATAGTTTTTAAAACCGTTTGCATTCAATAAAATAAGCTATTGAATTCAATAAGGCCTTTACTTCACTTGATGAAAAGAATTGTGTAATTTTCTTTTTCAAAGATTTAGCTGTCATGGCTCACTCCCGACAATTAGCTGCTATTATGTTTACCGATATTGAAGGGTATACTTCAATAATGCAGCAAAATGAGCAGAAAGCAATAATATTAAGAGATCGTCACCGGTCAGTGTTAGAAGATCAGCACAAAATATTTGATGGTAATATTATTCAATTTTACGGAGATGGTACGCTTAGCATTTTTAATAGTACTTTCCAGGCGGTGCAATGTGCTTTAGCTATGCAGCAACTTTTTTGTCAATCCCCGGTTGTTCCTGTTCGGATTGGTTTGCATGCAGGCGATATCATTATAAATGACGGTAATATATTTGGCGATGCAGTCAATTTTGCATCACGTGTTGAATCGCTCGGAGTCGCCGGCAGCGTATTAATATCAGATAAAGTAAATGATGAGCTTCATAACCATCCGGAAATTAAAACGCTTTCGATGGGTACCTATCGTTTAAAGAATATAGCGCAGGAGGTTGAAGTATTTGCGCTTGACCATGAAGGACTCATCAAACCAAATCCAAATTCATTAACGGGAAAAACAGAAGAAAAGAAAACGGGTTCCATGCTATCATCCATCCCTAAAAAAAGTGTGGCAGTGTTGCCTTTTGTAAATATGAGCAATGATCCTGAACAGGAATATTTCAGCGATGGAATAGCAGAAGAAATATTAAACTCTTTATCACATTTAAATGATCTCAAAGTTGCCGGGCGAACATCATCTTTTCAATTTAAAGGGAAAAATTTTGACTTACGTGAATTAGGACATCAGCTTGGTGTTCATACAGTGCTCGAAGGAAGTGTACGCAAGCAGAATAATCGTTTACGCATAACCGTTCAATT
>JBEPVC010000366.1:0-2439 GCA_041691235.1 Chitinophagaceae bacterium | reverse complement strand
CTTCGTGAGAGGAGTGGAAAAAGTGCCCGTATTAAGGAAAAAAGAATGAAATAGTTTACTTTTTTATAAAAAAAAACCGGGGAACTATTGTTTCCCGGTTTTTTATTTTTTATACTTGCATTCCGTTTAATCCCTGCTAATGATATAACTGTACCTAACCATTACTTATTAAAATGAAAAGAACCTTTGTTATCATTAGCGTACTGTGTATTTTATTTGCTTCCTGTGCCCGCGGAATTTCTCCTTACGAGGCTGCAAACGGAAAAGCTAAATGTGGCCGTTATATTAAATAAGCCTGACCTTTATTGTTAAACAAATTTGAAATAAGCAAGTCATGTTACGTGTAACTATTATTAACGTATCTTTGATCTTCTAATTCAATTAAAATGACACATATTTTTTTAAAACCGGTTTTACTGCTTTCAATGCCGGGAGGTTCTGAATGGATACTGATCCTTTTGGTAATCCTGCTTTTTTTTGGAGGGAAGAAAATCCCGGATCTTATGAGAGGAATAGGAAGAGGTGTAAGGGAATTTAACGACGCTAAAGAAAACGTGAAGAATGAAATTGATGCAGGTATGAAAGAAAAAGATACTCAACCAGCGCCTCCAAGAAAAGAAGTTGTAAGAGAAAACCCGGCTTCTTAAAATAATTTAATTAAAGAATTCAATCTACGGCTCAGGTGTATGTTTTCTATATTTAGACAACTGCATCTTAGCCGTTTTTTATAAAGTCATTTCTTGTTTTCATACAATACCATAGAAGATTATCACCAAAAACTCTTTTCAGGTGAAACCAATTGCCTGAGCACCACAGAATATTACCTCAAAAAAATTGAAGACGCTGAAAGGCTAAATGCGTTTGTAGAAGTATACGCTTCAGAAAGTATAGAAAGAGCAAAATTTCTCGATCAAAAAAGAATAAATGGAGAAGCCTGTGGCAAACTGCATGGTGTAATAATAGCAATTAAAGATGTGATTTGCTTTAAGGATCATAAAATAACTGCATCCTCCGGCATTTTAGAAAATTTCATTTCGATTTATAGCTCAACTGCCGTTGAAAGGCTGTTGAAAGAAGATGCAATAATTATAGGAAACTGTAATTGTGATGAATTTGCTATGGGAAGTACGAATGAAAATTCGGTCTATGGACGAGTTAAGAATGCTTTGGATGAAAACAAAGTTCCCGGTGGCTCTTCAGGAGGTTCAGCCGTTGCAGTGCAAGCAGGACTTTGCATGGCAAGCCTTGGAAGCGATACTGGTGGCTCTGTGCGACAACCTGCAGATTTCTGTGGAATTGTAGGAATAAAACCTTCTTATGGAAGTATCTCAAGGCACGGTTTAATAGCTTACGCCTCTTCATTTGACCAGATAGGAATTTTTTCTAATAATACAGAAGATGCTGCAAAAATTTTAGAAATCATCAACGGACAAGATAAATATGATAGCACAGTAAGACAAAAGCAAACCGGAATGTTTAAGCTTTCTTCTCCGACTTCAAAATATAAAATTGCAATTTTTAAAAATGCAATGGAGCACCCAAGCCTGGATATCGAAATTAAAAATAGAATTTACGAATTAGGAGAAGATTTAAAGGATAAAGGCCATGAAGTAATGGAAATTGAATTTGATCTGATAAATTATATCGTTCCTACTTATTACGTTCTAACGACTGCGGAAGCTTCGAGTAATCTTTCCCGTTATGATGGCGTAAGATATGGCTATAGAAATATGAACTCAAATAAAGATCTCACTGAATTCTACAAAAAAACACGAAGTAAGGGATTTGGAAAAGAAGTAAAAAGAAGAATTATGCTGGGCACTTTTGTATTGAGCGAAGGTTATTTTGATGCTTATTTTACAAAAGCACAAAAAATAAGAAGATTATTAGTGGACCAGACAACAGAAATTTTTAAAAAGTACGATGCATTAATTCTGCCAACGGTTCCTTCAACTGCATTCGAAGCAGGCAGCATGCAAAAGGATGCCGTTACAATGTACCTGGCAGATATATATACTGTGTATGCAAACCTTACAGGCACACCGGCAATTTCGTTGCCATTGTTTAAACACAGTAACGGCATGCCTTTCGGGGTTCAGGTCATTACAAATAAATACAATGAATTAACTTTGCTTGAAATTTCGGAGATGCTGATGAAGAATTGCAAAAGATATTAAAATGAAGAAATTTTTTTCCATATTAATTTTATTAATTTTTTTCCTGGCATTTTTTTTAAAATCGTCAATGGGTTTTAATAAATTATTTCAACAACCCATCACAGATACTATAAAAGAAAATGACAAACAGGAAGATAAAGAAATAGATGAGATTATTAATTCAACAACACCGCCAAAAAAGGAAAAGGTGGAATATTTTAGCCAGGTAACAAAATATGGATTTAAAAATCTCTTCAAAAATTATTCTTACAATCCATCGATA
>JBEPVC010000365.1:0-2451 GCA_041691235.1 Chitinophagaceae bacterium | reverse complement strand
CTAAAGCCGATCTTTCTATCTCATCGAAAACTTATTCTTATTTTGTGGCTTCATGCACACACTAAAAAAATCACTCGGCCAGCATTTTTTAAAAGATGAAAAAGTTGTCGCAGGAATTATCGATGCTTTGCAAGAACATTCTTTTCAAAATCTGTTAGAAGTAGGTCCTGGTGGTGGTGCACTTACAAAACACCTTATTAAAATTCCGGGCATAAACTTTAAAGCCGTGGAACTTGACGACGAAAAGGTCGTTTTTCTTTTAAATCATTTCCCGTCGTTAGCAGGTAAGTTAATCCATCAAAATTTTCTTGATATTGAACGCCCGTTTGATAAGCCTTTTACTGTGATTGGTAATTTTCCTTATAATATTTCAACACAAATTCTGTTTAAGATCATGGAATGGAAAGATTATGTTCCTGTTGCGATAGGAATGTTTCAAAAAGAAGTAGCAGAAAGAGCAGCTGCAAAAGAGGGAAGTAAAATATATGGGGTTTTGAGTGTGCTGTTACAATATTATTATAATGTAGAGTATTTATTTTCTGTAGGTAATGAATGCTTTACTCCGCAACCTAAAGTACAGAGTGGGGTAATAAGATTAACAGCCCGCAAAAGTTATTTACCTGTAAAAAGCGAAAGAGCTTTTTGGGTTTTGGTAAAAACTGCGTTTAACCAACGCCGTAAGACATTGCGGAATGGAGTAAAAAGCTTAATTCCAAAAGAAATTCTTATTGAAGATTTTTTTAACCGGCGTGCCGAAACCTTGAGTGTTAAAGAGTTTGCAGAACTTACTTTTAAAATGAGCTGATAAAATAAATGAAAATTATTGCTTTCTTGTTTTTTATTTCGCTGGCTGCAATGTCTTGTTACTCTCCAAGGTATGTCTACAGTCCATCCATCCAAAATATTCCATTATTACGCAAAAAAAATAACATTGAAGTTGCTGGCTTTTATGGAGGATCTATTGACGCATTTAAAGCAAAAGGAAATTACAATCGTGGCTTCGATATACATACTGCGTGGGCGATAAGTAATCATTTTGCAGCAATGTTCAATGAAAGTATTCAATGGGAAAAAAATGGTGACAATGATAGCTTCTTTCAAAATGACAGCTCTTCACTATCATATAATAGAAATTTTACCGAGATAGCAGCCGGGTATTTTAGCTCCTCTGCCAGAAACAAAAAATTACAACTGCAAATTTTTGGCGGAGTGGCTTTCGGTTCTTCAAAAATTTTTGATGATTTCATTTCTAATAACACACATGTAAACAAATATCATTACAGCAGTGTTACAAAAATTTTTATTCAGCCGGCATTAGTTTATAGCCCTTTCAAAAATATTTCCACCGCTTTTTCTTCGCGTTTTACAGAAGTTTTATTTTCCAATATCCGTACAAATTATTCACGCGAAGAACTTGATAATTATATTCTCGATAGCATTGCTGTTTCGCCTGTTTTTTTCTGGGAACCCGCTGTTAACTATACCTTTGGCTTTAAAAAATTTCCACTTAAATTTCGTTTGCAAGGTTCAATATCCATTTTATTAAATCATCGCTTTATCGAATATCGCAGTTCTAATATTGGCATAGGTGTGGTTTATGATTTCATTCAGCGTAAAAAAACAAAGCCGCATTCCTAAAAAACTAACGCCTGTTATTTTTTCCCTTTGTTTAGTTGTAATTTTATGTGCTTCGCAGTAAGCTGTAAACAGGGAAGTAACCTTGTAAATTATGTCAAAAACAATTACACACGCCGTAAGGATTGTAACAGCCGCATCGTTATTTGATGGCCACGATGCTGCTATAAA
This sequence comes from Chitinophagaceae bacterium, assembly GCA_041691235.1. Lineage (GTDB taxonomy): Bacteria > Bacteroidota > Bacteroidia > Chitinophagales > Chitinophagaceae > Ginsengibacter. The sequence goes on along the minus strand of JBEPVC010000365.1, from coordinate 645 downwards.
TATTATGCGGCGAATTATGCAAAGTAAAGGCGCAGAGATTATACACCTTGGGCACAACCGCAGCGTACATGAAATTGTTGAATGCGCTATTGAAGAAGATGCGCAGGCAATTGCTGTCACAAGCTACCAGGGAGGCCATGTTGAGTTTTTTAAATACATGAAAGATTTACTTGATGAAAATGGTTGCGGGCACATTAAAATTTTTGGAGGCGGCGGCGGAACTATTCTTCCTTCAGAAGCTGAGGAACTTCATGCGTACGGCATTACAAGAATTTATTCGCCCGATGATGGAAGAACGATGGGGCTTGAAGGAATGATTGAAGACGTCGTTAAAAGATCGCAGGACGGCACACAAATAAAAAAAGTAACATCTTCAAATGGAAATGGACACAACGGTGCCGGAAAGTTTGCATTAGATGAATGGCGTGACATAAAAAAAATAGCAACTTCAATAACACTTGCAGAAAATGAAGAGCCATTTGAATATTTACCAAATGAAAATTTATCTGTAAACAAAACCGAGGCAAAGCCAGGAGAAATCTCTATAGGAAATGCCCCTGTTCTTGGTATTACTGGAACAGGCGGGGCAGGTAAATCTTCGGTTACAGATGAAATCGTAAGGCGCTTTCTGAATTATTATGATGA
>JBEPVC010000364.1:0-2457 GCA_041691235.1 Chitinophagaceae bacterium | reverse complement strand
CGCTTGCATTTACCGGTGTTTGTACAAAAGAGCTTTGCAATGTGAGGGATAATATTGGAATTTATAATAATAGTAAGACAACGATCCTGGCAATTTCTGTAGATTCTCCACAAGCCCTGTCAAAATTTAAGGAGTTACAAATGCTTAATTTCACTCTTCTCAGCGATTTTAATAAAATCGTTTCAGAAAAATATGGGTGTCTTTACAAAACTTTTTCTATGGATATGAAAGGTGTTAGTAAAAGGAGCGCTTTTATAATTGACCGGGAGAATATTGTACGTTATGCCGAGGTTTTGGAAAACGCGGGCGAAGAGCCAGCTTATGATGCCATTCAAAAATGTCTTGAAAATCTTAACTAATTCCCCATCAAATTTGATGCATAAGGGCAAAAAATTGATATTTTTTAATTTTTAATACACATCTCAATACAATTAATCCAAAAAAATTCCGTTTTTACAAGCAACCTACTTCTTTATAAGTATGTTATAAATAGGACAGGACGTTTTGATCCTACCATAAAAGTTGTATTTTTAAGTAAGATTTATACTTTTTGACTATTGAAAAAAATTTTCTACATATTTCTTTTTATTGCCGGTTTTCATTTTAGCAGCAATGCCCAGGTAAAGTCGAGCTTTATTAACGATGCCTCTGTAAAAACCGTTAAGTTTTACCCAAACCCTGCAGTAAGCATTATTAATTTCGAATTCCAAAAAAATTACGATAAATCATATAGCCTTCTCATCTTCAATTTTATTGGCAAAAAAGTGGTTGAACTCCAGGCAACCGAACAAAAAATTTCTGTTCCTCTTACAGAATTTTATCGTGGTGTTTATATTTTTCAGTTACGGGATAAGCAAGGTAATACCGTTGAATCCGGTAAATTTCAGGTGGTTAAATAGTTCCTGCAACCTTAATTTTTAAAATCAATTTAGTCAAGGCTTTCTATAAGGCCGGAATATGCAATAGACTACGACACATTTCTTCGCCGAATTACTTTCTCAGTATTTATAACATTAGGTTTTCTTTGCAACAAGAAACCGGCAATAAATATATGAACGAAAAAGCGAGGCATATACGGTACTTTTTATTCAGCCAATATCTTGCCGATGGTATTCGCATTACGCTTGAAATTATTTTGCCTTCGATCATCTGCAGTTATTTTGGAAGATTTGATGTAGGGATAACCATTTCCTTAGGGGCTCTCTGCGTTAGCATCAGCGATGCTCCAGGCCCGGTAACACACAAACGCAATGGCATGCTGTATTGCAACATCTTTATTTTTTTAATGGTGTTACTAACGGGGCTTATAAATGATAGCAATATTTTACTCGGACTGCTAGTATTATTTTCCGCTTTTTTCTTCTCAATGTTTACTGTGTTTGGCAACAGGGCTGCGTCTGTTGGAACTGCAGCTTTACTTGTAATGATTCTTAGAATGACTAAGATAACTCCCGCTTGGCAGGTAATGATTGATAGCGCACTGATATTATGTGGAGGCGTTTGGTATACACTCGTTGCTTTATTGTTTTACAGGCTTACTCCTTACCGGCCTGCACAAAGATCAATTGGTGATTGCATACATGAAACCGCAAAATTTTTGAGAATCAAAGCGGCGTTGTATAATCCGCAAACAAATCTTGAAAACGAATATCGCAAACTGGTAGAGCAGCAAATTGTGGTTAATGAAAAACAGGATGCAGTACGCGAACTCTTATATAAGAACCGGGCGTTGGTAAAAGAACCAACCCGCACAGGTCGGTTGCTTGTAATCACTTTTGTAGATGTGATAGATTTATATGAACAAATAATGGCTACCTGGTATGATTACTCTTTATTGCGCAAAAGATTTTCCGCCACAGGAATATTGGAAGATATTGCTGAACTGATAGAAAATATTGCTGATGAATTGGATAATGTTGGTAACGCTATTCAGTCAAATATTTCTTATACCAAGCAATTAGATATACTGGCTGCTTCGGAAAGATTAAAAACAAAAGTTGATGCGTTAAGCGATGAGAATAATAGCAAATTCATTCTTAAAAAAGTATTGGTGAATCTTCGGAATCTCAATGAAAGCCTGAACGGGATATTTAATTATTTTACTCACAATGCATCGCATAAACGAAAATTGCAGGATAGTAGTTATTATGCAAAATTTGTCTCTCACCAGCCCATAAACACAACAGTTTTCAGCAACAATTTAACGTTGAAATCTTCGGCTTTTCGACATTCGCTTCGCATGATGATAACCTGCGGAGCAGGTTTTTTGATTGGGAAATTATTGCCTTACGGACACCACAGCTATTGGATTTTGTTAACCATCATTGTTATTTTAAAGCCCGGCTTCAGCCTTACCAGGCAACGAAATTTTGAACGCTTAACAGGAACGATTGCAGGTGGCCTTATAGGGGTGCTGCTACTTGCGTTTATACATGACAGTAAGGTATTGTTTGTGCT
>JBEPVC010000363.1:0-2469 GCA_041691235.1 Chitinophagaceae bacterium | reverse complement strand
CCGGTGTCTTTGGTTTTAGCATCGATAAAAAATCATTGGGAATTTTTTCATTGGCCTTATTAATCATTTTATTTCTTTTCCAAGGGAAGACTATTGTATTCTTTCATAAGATAAGAAGCAAGCTGAGCCTGCGTTGACTTATAAGATTAGAAAAAGTTTTCTAAACATGTTAATAACTTTGTGAAAAACGCGTGCAAAAGAACGATTAAAAAAATTTGGAAAACGCAGGTTTACGATTGTATATTTAAATTACAAATTGAGAAGGGAAAATCCCTCAAAAGATCGGAACTTTTCAAGTAAAAGCATCAAGCGAGTTAGCTTACATATCTTGAGCAATTGAGTTAAGTAAGAAAACAAAACCTGGTGCTTTTTTATTTTCCTGCCTGTTCAAATAATTCTGGGTTCAGGCTACCGAAAGATTAATTTACTTGTATAAAATCTGGCTTTCTAACTAATTGCGTGTTTGACCTGAAAGTAAGGTTTGTACTGATATCAAAGCGATAGTTCTCGTGGTAAATATTTTTTTGTAGAAAATAGTAACCTTTAAATTCAAGTGTTCCAAAAATCAGGCTTTCATTTCTTGTTCTGATGCCGCCACCTAAAGTTGTATAAATTTTACTGTTAGATATTGAATTATTAAATGGAGAGAAAAGGCCAGTATTGCCGAATATAAATGGCGCAAACCTAAATGAGGCAAGTGACCAGGGACTAAAAAAAACTGATTGAGCTTTTATCGTTGCTCTTAAATTTCCCCCCGTGTCACCATTTCTAAACTCCGGTAATCCAAATTGCCCATCAAGATATAATGGCTCGTTTAAAATTGTATTAATCTGCTTTGCAATCCCGATGGTAACGAATGTCCGTTGCTTCCATTTTGTGCCTATCGACTTTAAATGATCAAAGTAATCAATTTCGCCAAGCAGGTTAATATCTTCTATATTTTTATCACGAACATATCCTTCCCCGCGCAAAGTGTAACTAAAATAATTATTCTTTGAATTGAATGCTGAGCGCTGATAATTAATTCCTATAAAGGGCCTTGACAAATTTTCTTTTTTAGTGTAACCCGCTGTCAGGCTAAGGTTCAGTCCTTCAGGAATATCCTCATTTTTTCCAAAGCCGTATATGTATTGTGACTTATAAAAGTTTTGACGATAAAATGAAAAGGATGCGAGAACTCCCTGTAAATTGAAATATCTCCAATAATAGACATTGTCATATAAGCCAGGTTTATCCTGGAACTCCTGTTTAATGACTCTAAGCGCAACCAGCTGTCTTAATTTTTTATCCTCGGCCTGCGACGTAAAGCCATTGGAGTTTATATTATAACCAGCCCACGTATCAAAATTATAAAAGCGGTATCTCACATCGGAATGGTAAATAGAATCTGAGGAATACATGTTTCTTGTGGAATGATATGAGGCATCGAATTCATAAGTCCAGTGCATGTAGCGGTTTTCCAAAGGTTTTGTAACCTTTGCGAAATATATATTTTCTTCTTTTAATCCTCTTATGGTGGGATAATAACTTTGATACCCTACATCAGCCGTCATAAAGCTGCCGCCAATGTTTCCTTGTATATATTCGATACCATCTCCAAAATTTTTTTTGCGACCTATATCGTAAAGTCCGTGCAAGGCAATACCATTTCCCGAACCGGCCATGTTATCTTCCCGTATTTCAATATCTGTATTTCTCAGCCCGAGCGATTTTACAGATCCACCGAGTGAGAAAAGGTCTTTTACAATAACCAATATATTTACAGAATTGCTATCAACAGGCAGTACTAAAAAACTTGCGTCGAGCAGGTAAGGGAGATGTCTCAAATAAGTTTCGTTATCGGCCATAAGGTATGGCTTCAATACATCGTCCTCTCTAAAAAATAAATTGTTTTTTATTACTGCAGTTCTTGTTTTGTGATGGATTGTATTTGCAAGCCTGGTAAGCGTTGTTACAACTTTCTTTGTAGTATCCGAAATTGAAGTTCCAAAGGGCAATACTTTTATTACAATACTCTTAATGATTCGTCCCTCGTATTGTTTGTAAGGCAAATCATTTCTGGTTAAGGCATTTGCCTTTTTAACTGCAGTGGTGTCAGTTCTTATATTCTTCATCACCATATTAAAAAAGCGGCCCTTGGTTTTTAAGCTGTCTGTTTCTTTTACGGGGATGGAATCTGATTGAGCGTTGGCATGTATTTGCAGCAAATAAAAAATGCAGGTTAGCAACGAACAACAAAAATTTTTCTTGCAATATTTCATCAAGCATTTTAAAATATAGAAGAATAAAATTAATCAAATAAGGGGCAGAGAAATGAGAAAGCAATATTTTAATAAATGATTAAATAAAATAACAAAAGGTTGCAATGATGGCCTTAAATGGGCATTAAAACCATCAGAAATATTTCTACACTTTAATTAACCAAATCAGCAGCAAAGCTGTTTCTTATTTTGCCCGTAAGATCTTCCT
>JBEPVC010000362.1:0-2470 GCA_041691235.1 Chitinophagaceae bacterium | reverse complement strand
AGGTTTATTATTACAAAAGAAACAACCAAAGCTGCGGATCATCTTACCAAATTTGCAAAACTAATTCGGATTGTTTTACAACAATCAGGCAAACCTTTAATTCCCCTCGAAGACGAATTGTATTGCCTGCAATTATACATGGATCTTGAGGCGCTGCGTTTTGAAATTCCTTTTCATTATGAAATTAATTGCAACGGAATTGATACATCATCTGTTATGATACCTTCATTACTAATTCAGCCATTTGTTGAAAATGCTATATGGCATGGATTGCATCCAAAAGAAAATGAAGATGGCAGAATTAATATCGATCTTAAGCTGCATGATGATATACTTAATTGCAGTATTTCTGATAATGGTATCGGAAGAATAAATTCCGGCAAGCTTAAGAAAGAAGATGGTATTGAAAAAAAATCATTGGGTATTGAGCTTACCCGCCATCGTTTGCAACTATTTGAATCTTCTTTGAAGCAGGACGATCCTGTAATTGTAATTAAGGATCTTACCAATGAAGCAGGACAAAATGCAGGCACATGCGTTCATATTAAAATTCCTGTAAAATCTATTTAATGCTAAGTATATTTAAGCAATGGTTCGTGCATTAATTATAGACGATGAAAAGCATTGTTGCGATAACCTGCAATGGCAATTAAAAACATATTGCCCGGAAATTGATGTGATTGCTACCTGCAGCAACGCAGAAAAAGGGTTGCAGCAAATTCATCATCATAAGCCCCAGCTTGTATTTCTTGATGTCGAAATGCCTGGTATGAATGGCTTTGAGATGCTTGAGAGTTTAACAGAAATTAATTTTGATATTATTTTCACTACGGCTTTTGATCAATATGCTATTCGCGCTATTAAATTCGGCGCGTTAGATTATCTAATAAAACCAATTGATAAAGATGAATTGCTGAATGCTATAAATAAATTTCTTAATCGCACACAACGTGATTCACTAAAACAGCTTAATGCCCTTCTTACTCATCTCAAAAAGAGTAGTGATCTTTCATTTCAAAAAATAGCATTGCCCACATTGCATGGTTATGAATTAGTTCCTCTTAATAATATCATGTTTTGCGAAAGCAGCAGTAATTATACAGATGTCCGGTTAAATAATGGTCAACATTTGCTTATTTCACGAACATTAAAAGATATACAGGACCTCCTTGACATGCAGCCGTTTTTCCGTGTGCATAATTCTTACATTGTAAATCTTCAATATGCCGTTCGTTATGTAAAAGGTGAAGGTGGTTTCCTGGTTTTGAATAATGATATTAATATTCCTGTATCACGCAGCAAAAAAGAAGAATTGCTAAAGCTTATCACCCACCTGTCTGTTTGATAGAATACAAAGCATCTCTAATCTCTCATTCATTCCCGCAGTTTGCTCAATGCTGATTCTAACCAGGTAATGTTAGATATAGTTTTAGTGCAGCATTTAATTTTCTCATTTTAAAATTATTTTTTATGCAAACAAAATTTATAAAATCATCTATGCTCAAAGCAGCTTTTGCATTACTATTATGCGTTGTGTTTTTTAGTTGTAAAAAAGACTATACACCACAAACAGGCCCTTATGACCTTGACGTAGTTCTTCACGGAGCCGATAAATATTTTGGCGCTTCAGGCTTTGTTAAGTTTCGCCAGGATCCGGATACTGCAAGGATTATTACGCTTGATACGTGGGTATCTAATCTTGAGCCTAATCATTCTTATCTTCTTCAAAGAGCCGTAAATCCTTCAACAGATCCTACTGGTTGCTCAAGCACTGCATGGCTTACACTCGGCAGTGGATTGCAACCGCTGTCTATCGACACTGATAACCATGGCAACGGGAAAGCAAACTTATGGCGTGATGTTACTTCTGCTACCCGGGGTGCATCTTTCCACATTCATTTCCAGGTAATCGACGCAACAACTTTAGCGACTGTATTAACAAGCGATTGCTTCGATTATACAGTAAGATAGTATCCTTGGGAAATAAATGCAAGGGATTGTTACAGGTAAAGAATGTAACAGATAAGAGGTTGTTCTGAAATTATTTCAGGGCAACCTCTTTTAAATGAAATTGCACAAATTTATTTTTTATATTTTTTTGCCACGATTGAAAGTGCGTTAACTGTCGTTTGCAGAAGAAATTATTTGCAAAGTTTTTTGGTCTTTCTTTCCCATAAAGAACTTTTTCAAAACCAACTGAAACACAGGAGAAGTATTTCGCAATGTAGAAAATAAAGTCATAGATGAGCGCAGTTTTAAATCATCAGGAGTTCCAAATATTTCCCTTGCATTATTACCTTCAAGCTTAAGCAATTCATTACAGATTAAAATTAACCTGCTTCCCAAAACCGGGTGTTGCAGAAATTCTTCGGCTTCTTTAATGTTTTTGATAGCATAGAATTTTGAAATGTCGCTGAAGCCTAAACCATGTATCTGGGGAAAGATATACCACATCCAATGGCTTTGTTTT
>JBEPVC010000361.1:0-2472 GCA_041691235.1 Chitinophagaceae bacterium | reverse complement strand
TTTGCTGCATGATTAGCATTGGCGATGTTTTAATAAGCGACCAGGTTATTGAAGAAAATTTTGTATGTGATCTTGTTAAATGTAAAGGCGGGTGTTGTGTAGATGGAGATGCAGGCGCTCCCCTTGAGAACAAAGAGCTCAAAGAAATTAATGAAGCTTTTAATTTCGTGCTTCCCTATCTTTCAAAGGAATCAATAACTGTGCTCGAAAAACAGGGTAACTATGTTTACGACAAAGAATTTGGTTGGGTAACACCAACTGTAAGTTCCGGAATGTGTGCTTATGGAATTATTGATTCAAATGGAATTGTAAAATGTGGAATTGAACAAGCATATAATGATGGAAAAATAACCTGGAAGAAACCAATAAGTTGTCACTTGTTTCCAATAAAAATAAAAAAAAGTAAAACCGGTAAAACCGATTACGTAAATTATGAACCCCGCGAAGACTTATGTAAAGCGGGATGCAATCTTGGTAAAAAACTAAAAATTCCTGTTCATATATTTCTTAAAGATGCACTTTTGAGAAAATATGGAAGCGATTTTTATAATGCACTTTGTGCAACTGCAGAATATCGTTCTGCAAAAAAATAATTCTGCTGATAAATTTTTTGATTTCTCTTTTATGAAAATATTCTCTTTGCTTCTTTTCTCATTTTTTCTTGCGTGTATTTTTTCTTCGTGTTCGGTTAACAAGGCGAAAATAAATAATGACCTTAAAAAATATTTTGATTCCGCACATGTTGATGGATGCTTTTCCTTATTAGATAATAGCTCGGGAAGAATTACCGTGTACAACATGAAACTGGATACACAAAGATTTTTACCTGCGTCAACTTTTAAAATTGTGAACTCTTTAATTGGTTTGCAAACCGGGAAAATCACAGATGAAAAAATGATTATTAAGTGGGACAGTGTCGTACGATGGAATGCTGACTGGAATAAAGATCTTACAATGGAAGAAGCATTTAAAGTCTCTGCGGTGCCATATTACCAGGAAATTGCCCGCAGAATAGGAAGAGACACGATGCAATTGTGGATTGATTCATTGCATTATGGCAACATGAATATTAGCGGACCAATTGATTCCTTCTGGCTTAACAATACTTTAAAAATTTCGCCGGATGAAGAGCTCGGCCTTGTAAATGATTTGTATTTCGATAAGCTTCCGTTTAATAAACGGGCACAACAAATTGTACGCGATGTAATGTTGCGTGAAAATAATACGTTATACAAATGGAGTTATAAAACCGGTTGGGGTTCTGATGAACAAAAGAATCCCATCGGCTGGATGGTTGGATGGATAGAAGAAAACCGGCATGTTTATTTCTTTGTAATGTTAGTAAAATCCGGAGATCGAAACATTGATATGAATTCCGTGCGAATGAATATTACCAAAGGAATTTTAACAGGGCTTGGATTTTTTAAAGGAGAAAAATAGTATAAATCATTGCATTGTTATTTGCATTTTAAGCAAACAAAACAATTAACAATTTTTCATACACATTCGTTAATAATTTAGCAGCGATATAATGCTACACTTTCAACATACCGAGTTCTTGCTCGCCCTGGCGGCAATTCCTGTTATGATATTCTTTTTCTTCTTGCTTAAAAGATGGAAAAAGAAAGTCTCAAAAAAAATTGGCGAGCCAAGGCATGTAAAGCAACTAACCGCAAACTTTTCTTCTACAAAATTTAACCTGAAATTTATATTGTTTGTATTGGCGTTTGCTCTTTGCGCATTAGGTATTGCAGGTCTTGTAAAACCAGATAGCACTCAAAAAGTAAATCGAAAAGGAATTGATGTAATGATTGCGCTTGACGTAAGTAAAAGTATGCTCGCTAACGATATTCAGCCAAGCAGGCTTGAGCGCGCAAAACAGGTAATCACAAAAATTATCAATAACTCTCCAGAAGATAAAATCGGTCTGGTCGTTTTTGCAGGCAGGGCTTATTTGCAAATGCCAATGACGATTGATCATGCAGCTGCAAAAATGTATCTTTCTTCTGCATCGCCAGACGATGTTCCCACCCAAGGCACTGTTATAAGCGATGCTCTAAAAATGTGTTATGCTGCTTTTAATCTAAAAGAAAAAACATATAAATCTATCATTTTAATAAGCGACGGTGAAGACCATGATGATAACGCAATAAAGATTACGAAGCAACTGGCAAGGGAAGGGATTATGGTAAATACGATTGGTATTGGTTCTCCGGAAGGGGCGCCAATAATGGATCCTGAAACCAATAGTTATAAAACTGACGATAAAGGAAATACCGTGATTTCAAAACTAAATGAGCAGGAGCTAAGCAACATTGCAAAAGAAGGACATGGCTTGTACCAATTGTATACATCTACAAATGAAGTGGCAAATAATTTAAAGAATAAATTTTCGGGAATTGGTACAGCCGTTGTCAGCGACAGCTCTTATGAAGCTTTCAAACAATATTTCCAATATTTATTAGGAGCTGC
>JBEPVC010000360.1:0-2483 GCA_041691235.1 Chitinophagaceae bacterium | reverse complement strand
TTTTTTTTGTAAATCTATGCAATTTTAATGTTGGCAAAGCCTATGCTTTAAAATCGATTTAATTAAAATAATCTTTCAAAAAATTGTGAGAATATCAGTAAGAGATATTATTTTTAAAACCTGCTACACTTCTGCCAACACTCTTTTTTTTAATTTCTAAAACTTATAACATGAAAAAATTAGTTATTTCAATTTGTATTTTATTTCTGTTTATTGTAAGCAGCAACAGTTTCGCTCAAAAAACGAATATGACTTATCCCTACACGGCCGAGTATTCATCAAATTTTGCTATTGGCAATCCTGCTCATTCTAAAATGATACTTGAGCTTTGGAAAGATTGGGATGATAATGCATTTGACAGGCATAATTATATGGCCGACACAGTTGTTATGTTTTTCCCGGACGGCTCAATGGTTAAGGGAAAAGATTCAACAATGGCAGCGGCAAAACAATATAGAGGTTCAATGAAAAGCGCTGTCAGCAAAATCCAGGCGTTCATACCTTTAAAAAGTATAGACAGGAATGAAGATTGGGTTGCTGTTTGGGGTAACGAAACTGATACTTACGCTGATGGTAAAACAGAAACTAAAGAATTGCAGGAAATCTGGAGAATAAATAAAGATGGGAAAGTTGTTTTCATGAAACAATTTTCATCAATGCCCGCCAAGCAATAGCAATCGTTATTAATAAAGTTTAATAAATGCCCTGTCAGAATTTACTGCAGGGCATTTTTTATTTTTCATCAACTAACGTTTTTTGAATTCTAATTTATTGTTCAACTTTTTTAATAGATTTTTTGTTTATAAATAATCGTTAATATTCTTCATTCTCAAATTAATAAATTTAAAGAAGTGGAAAATGAATGAAACAAAATCTATTTTTGTTTTTGCATTATCATTTTGCAAATAATAATTTTTTGAAACAACTTTTAAATTATTAAAATGAAATCCACCCTGTTAACCCTCTGCCTCTTTGCTTTTATGATTACAGTAAATGCTCAAACCTTAGACAACGTCCACGTGAATCTTTTTGCAGGAACATCAAATTACCAGGGCGATCTGCAAGATAAAAGCTTTACTTTTTCGCAATCTCATTTTGCAGCAGGTGTTGGTATTTCCTATGATCTATCAGACAGGTTTTCAATAAGGTCGGGTGTAACAATTGGTAAGCTTTCCGGCGATGACAAGTTTGGAAGAAACCGGTTAAGGAATCTTAATTTTTCTTCAAACCTGACAGAAGTAAATCTTGGATTGGAATATTACCTAACACGTTTACAGGATCATTCACTTACACCATATGTTTTTGCGGGCATAGCGATGTATAATTTTAATCCTTACACTTTTGATACTTCAGGAACGAAATATTTTTTAAAGCCATTGAGCACAGAAGGAGAAGGATTTGTTGATGGCAAAAGCAATTATAATCTTACGCAATTAGCTATTCCTTTTGGCGCCGGAGTAAAACTTTCTTTAAGCGATAACATTAATGTGGGTGTTGAAATGGGCTTGAGAAAATTATTTACAGATTACCTTGATGACGTAAGCGGCAGGTATGTTGATCAAACATTGTTGCTTACTAATCGTGGTGCAAAAGCTGTTGAGCTTGCATATCGCGGCAATGAATTAAAGAACGGAAGTCCATATCCTGGCGCTAATACAATAAGGGGCGGCGCAACTAAAAGAGATTGGTATTACTTCACTGGCTTTACGCTTTCGTTTCGTCTTGGAAGTATATACAGCGGTGCAGGTGGCGCGGGAAATGGCAAACATTCCAAGTATGGTTGCCCTGTTAATGTTCAATAATGCATAACGTTAATGAAATACAATCCAGCTAAACGGAGTATTCGCTATCGAGTATCTTTGCCAAACTATGGCATTTAAAAATTTACAGGAATTTATTGATCTTCTTAAAAAAGAAAATGAGCTTATCGTTATCAAAGAATATGTAAATCCTCATCTTGAAATAGCAGAGATTACTGATAGGGTAAGTAAAAGTAAAGATGGTGGTAAGGCGCTGTTATTTGAAAATACAGGTTACGACTTTCCTGTTCTGATGAATGCCTACGGAAGTGAAAAAAGAATGTGCCTTGCCCTTGGAGTTAGCAATCTTAACGACGTGGCACATGATATTGAAAATTTATTTCAACTTCTTTCATCACCTAAAGAAAATATTCTTGACAAATTAAAATTGCTGCCCAAGCTTAGCCAGTTTGCAAGTTGGATGCCCAAAATAATAAATGGGCGGGGAGAGTGCCAGCAAGTTGTGATGCAACATCCTGACATAACAAAGCTCCCTGTAATCACCTGTTGGCCAAAAGATGGCGGCCCCTTTGTAACGCTGCCTGTTATTCATACAAAAGATCCCAATAACAATTCGAGAAATGTAGGTATGTACAGGATGCAGGTGTTTAGCCCCACTGTTACAGGAATGCACTGGCACCGGCATAAAGTTTCAGCAAAGCATTTTAACGAATATAAAAAACT
>JBEPVC010000359.1:0-2493 GCA_041691235.1 Chitinophagaceae bacterium | reverse complement strand
ATGAAGTCAGGATTTGTAAATATTTTTGGAAAACCAAATGCAGGTAAAAGCACTTTGCTAAATGCATTGATGGGAGAGAAGCTCGCGATTGTTTCTCCGAAAGTCCAAACAACCAGGCATCGTATTAAAGGCATTTTAACCGGCGATAATTATCAAATAATTTTTTCAGATACTCCCGGCATTATTGAGCCAAAATACAAGCTTCACGAAAAAATGATGCAGGCTGTAAAGAGCAGCCTTGAAGATGCTGATGTTGCATTGCTGATTGCAGATATAAAAGATAATTTGCAGGAAGCTGATGAAATATTTTCTTCACTTTCTCTTAAAGTGCCGGCAATAATTGTTCTTAATAAAATTGATGTGGCAAATAAAGAGACTATACAAATTGCGAAAGATTTTTTTTCAGATAAAAAATATTGCAGGCAGGTAATTGAAATTTCGGCGCTTAGAAATTCAGGTGTTAAAGAATTGCTCGAAGCAATACTTTTATTATTGCCTGAAGGCGAACCTTTTTATCATGATGATAATCTTAGTGATCTCCCAATGAAATTTTTTGTTGGAGAAATGATAAGAGAGAAAATTTTTTATTTGTACCAGGATGAGATTCCTTATCATGCAACAGTGCTCGTGCAGGAGTTTAAAGAAAAAACAACGCTTACAAAAATTTCTGCAGATATTATTTTGCAAAGAGAAACACAAAAGGGAATTGTATTGGGAGAAGGTGGAAAAATGATAAAAGAATTAGGAACACAGGCAAGAAAAGATATTGAGGAATTTATAGGAAGAAAGGTTTTTCTTGAATTGTTTGTAAAGGTGAGGCCGAAGTGGAGAGATAATGAAATTCAATTAAAAGAATACGGTTATTAAAATGTACGAAGTGTGATGTTGGATGTACGATGTAAAACACGAAGATTTTCAACGACGTCGTATATCAAACATCGTACATCAAACATCCTTCATACATACTATTGTTTAATTTTGGCATTCATTAAAACAAACAAATGAATTCGTTTGGGAGAATTTTCAGGGTAAATATTTTTGGAGAATCGCATGGCGATTTTGTGGGAATAAATATTGACGGCTGCCCGCCGGGTATCGCTATGCCTGTATCGGATTTTGCTGAAGATATTGAAAGAAGAAAACCAGGTGCTAAAGGAACAACACCCAGGAAAGAAGATGATCTTCCTGAAATAATTACCGGTGTGTTTAATGAAAAAACTACCGGCGCTCCGTTAACTATTTTATTTAAAAACAGCAATACCCGTAGCACAGATTATGAAAAGCAAAGAGCAGTCCCACGTCCGGGGCACGCTGATTTTGTTGCGCATAAAAAATTTAATGGCTTTGAAGATTATAGAGGCGGCGGTCATTTTAGCGGCAGGCTAACGGTTGCAATTGTTGCTGCGGGTGTTGTAGCAAAAAAAATAATCGGTCATTTAAATTCTTCTTCTAAAGGAAAAATAAAAATCCTCGCAAGCATTCTTGAAGTTGGGGGAGAGCAGGATATAGAGAAAGGTTTGCAAAAAGCAATTGATGAAAAAGATTCTATTGGTGGTATCATAGAATGTAGCGTTTCCGGTTTGCCAATAGGGCTCGGTGAACCATTTTTTGATTCCGCCGAATCACTTTTAAGCCACGCTGTGTTTTCTATTCCTGCGGTAAAAGGCGTTGAATTCGGTGCTGGTTTTGCTGCTGCAAAAATGTTTGGCAGCGATCATAACGATGCACTCATAAACGCAGATGGAACTACCGCAACAAATAATGCTGGTGGCATTGTTGGCGGAATAACCAATGGAAATGAACTGGTGTTTCGCATTGTTGTAAAGCCAACTTCTTCTACGCCGAAAGAGCAACAAACATTGAATATGGAAAGCGGAAATGTGGAATCGTTTTCTGTAAAGGGGCGGCATGACTTGTGCATTGCGCTTAGGGTCCCTGTTATATTAGAAGCAATGACAGCAATAGTTATAGCGGACTTACTGCTAATTGCCAACGGCCAACTGATAACTGATAACTGATAACTGATAACTCACAAATGCACATCTTCTATAAAAAAATATTCAACCGGTTCATTTTTAATGATCGTGATTGAAAGGATATCAAATTGTATATGCTTCCATTCAGGATATTGAAACAAAAATTCTTCTGACGCATTAATAAGATTGGTAAGTTTTTTTTTGGTTACATCTTCTTCGGGGAAACCAAATTTTTTTGATCGCCTTGTTTTTATTTCAATAAAGTGTAAAATATTTTCGCGCGATGCAATCACATCAACTTCCCAGTGGCTGTGCCGCCAGTTTTTGTGAAGAATAGCAAAGCCCTTATCGCGCAGGTATTTTAAAGCCATTTCTTCTCCAAGTATTCCTGTAGCATTGTGGTGCGCCATCGTTTTTAATTATTATTATTTACTAAAATAATTTAAAAAAATGCAATTCAAATTTTGTTTTAAATAATCTGAAAAAGCATCTTCGCTGAAAAATATTATTACATACT
>JBEPVC010000358.1:0-2509 GCA_041691235.1 Chitinophagaceae bacterium | reverse complement strand
ATGCGTGATGGCATTCGATTATTTACCTCTATTTATATTCCTAAGAATAGCACTGAATCGCACCCGATTTTAATGACCCGTACTCCATATTCCTGCCAGCCGTATGGAGAAGAAAATTTTAGAGATTACTGGAATAGTTATGAAAAAGAATATTTCAAAGAAGGGTATATTATGGTAATTCAGGATGTACGCGGCCGATGGATGAGTGAAGGTAAGTTTGAAAATGTGCGCCCTTTTAATGCTAACAAAAAGGGGAAAGAGATAGATGAAGCAAGTGATACGTATGATGCAATTGACTGGCTTATAAAAAATATTGCAAACAATAATGGAAAGGTCGGCGTATTTGGAATTTCCTACCCGGGCTTTTATTCTACCATGGCTGCGGCAAGTAACCATCCCGCATTGAAAGCGGTTAGCCCCCAGGCGCCTGTTACCAATTGGTTTATTGGTGATGACTTTCATCATAACGGTGCTTTTTTTCAAATGGATGCATTTGATTTTTATTCAGCATTAGGATTTGCTTTTGGTGTTCCTCATCCTAAACCTGTAAATGTTCCTGCCCCTTCTGTTGGCTATACTATTCATGATAATTACAAATTTTATCTTGATGCAGGCAGTTTAAAAAATCTTACTAAATACACGGGCGATAGTATCGCATTCTGGAAAGATGTGATGGCTCATCCAAACTATGATAGTTGGTGGAAAGCACGTGATGCCCGCAACGCAACAAAAAATTTGCAACCCGCCATGTTGTGGGTTGGAGGACAGTTTGATGCAGAAGATAATTGGGGCGCATGGAATGCCTACAAAGCGGCAGAAGAAAATAACCCGGGGAAAGCTTTTAATGAAATCGTTGATGGCCCGTGGTATCATGAGGAATGGGCAAATCATGACGGCACACATCACGGAAATATTCAGTTTGGTTCCAATACCAGTGAATATTATCAACAACATTTTGAAATTCCCTTCTTTAATTATTTCTTAAAAGGCAAAGGAGATATCTCGCAAATTGCAGAGGCTAATATTTTTATTACGGGAGCAAATGAATGGAGATCATTCAGTCAATGGCCACCTGAAAATAAAGAAGACCAGGCCATGTATCTTCAACCTGGTGGCAAGATTGGTACATCTAAACCTACGTCAGAAAAGAGTTTTAGTGAATATATAAGTGACCCCGCAAAACCGGTTCCTTACGAAGATTTTGTGCATTTCAACAGGACCAGAACTTATATGACAGACGACCAGCGTTTTGCTTCGCACAGAACTGATGTATTGGTTTTTCAAACAGATACTTTGACAAAAGATGTAACAATTACAGGAAATGTAATTGCAGATTTGATGACCAGCATTTCAACAACAGATGCAGATTTTGTGGTTAAAGTGATAGATGTATATCCTGATTATTTGAGTTACAATAATGTAAATATTTATGCAGAAGAGAATCCAATTGGTGCAGATCCTTACCCCATGGGAGGTTACCAGATGTTAGTAAGGGCAGAAGTATTTCGCGGCCGTTACAGGAAGAGCTTTGAAAATCCTTCTGCTTTCATTCCGGGAAAAATTGAGGAAGTAAAATTTGAATTACCTTCTGTTGCCCATCAATTTAAAAAAGGCCATCGAATTATGGTGCAGATACAAAGCAGTTGGTTTCCCCTTGTAGACAGGAACCCGCAGCAGTTTGTTAATATTTATAATTGTGATGAAAAAGATTTTATAAAGAGTGATATAAAAATTTATCACGATGCAAAGAATGCATCAAAAATTATTTTACCTGTTTTGAAATGATATAAAGTACACAATGCTTATTTCTATTTTTATAATTCACTAATAAAATAAAAAGAATTGAAAAAAATATTATTTCTTCTCGGTGTTCTGCTTGCACAACACTTACATTCACAATCTTATAAAAAAATACATCGCGATGCAATCGTTGTAGATACACACAATGATATACTGATGAAGACTGCAGACCTGGGAATAGTTATGGATCAGGACCTGACCGGCATAACACGCAGCGATCTTGTCCGTTGGAAAAAAGGCGGGCTGGATGTTCAGATTTTTTCAGTGTATTGCGATGGTGATGTAAAAAATCCTTATGCTTATGCGAACAGGGAAATGGATACGCTTGATGCGGTAGCCGCACGCAATCCCGATAAGATTGTAAAAGTTGCCAACTATGCAGAACTAATGAAAGTGGTAAAGCAGCATAAAATTGCTGCCATGTTTGGTGTAGAAGGCGGACACATGATAGAGAATGATCTTAATAAATTAGATGCGCTTTATAATCGTGGTACCAGGTATTTAACGTTGACGCACAACATTTCTCCTTCATGGGCAACCAGCGCTGCAGATGAGACATCCGCAAATCCTATTATAGGACATGGTTTAAACTCAGAAGGTAAAAAAGGCCTTACAGCTTTTGGAATAAAGGTGGTGCAGCGTATGAACCAATTGGGTATGATGATAGATGTGAGCCATGTAGGTGACCAGACTTTTTGGGATGTAATTA
>JBEPVC010000357.1:0-2511 GCA_041691235.1 Chitinophagaceae bacterium | reverse complement strand
ACAGAATCTGTTCCGTAGTCAACTCCTATTACAAATTTTTCATTCATTTTGTTTGTAAATTTTATTGGGAGCTAATTATTATTTGTGTTGATTTGATTCCATCGGCGATTACTTTTAAAATTATTTTCCCCGGTTGCTTTTTACTTTTTAAGATTGCCATACACTTTCCCTGCCAGGCTTTTCTTTGCGGCTGCTGATAGCTTTCTATGCTTACAGGGTTTGCATTACCAACACCAGTAATAGTTCCAGCGCCTTCAATTGTAAAGTGAATCAAATTTTCTGCTTTAGGATTTCTGATTCCGTTTTCATCCACTAATTCTACGGTTATATAACTTAAATCTTCACCATTAGCATTAATTTTATTTTTATCCGCCGTTAATTTTATTTGTGTTGGTTTATTTGCAGTTTTTAAAACATAAATATTAACCTGCTTTCCGTTTTCATATCCTATCGCTTTTAATTCGCCTGCTTTATAAGGCACATTATAAACAGCCATAAATTTTGTGGAACGATTGGTAGATTTTTTTCCAAAAGATTTATTGTTTAAAAACAATTCAACTTCGTTACACGATGAATAAATGTTTATTTCAAAAGTTGAATCTTCATAACCTTCCCAATTCCAATCTGAAACTACATCATCCCAGTTCCAGATGCTCCAATCTTCTTTCTTCGGATTAACCGGAAACGATGGTTGTAGCGGTTTTACAAAAAGGGAAAGCTGGTTCTTCTTCCAAAGCGCATCACGATAAAAAGATTGCGGCCGTTTCCAGCCACAGATATCAATATCTCCGCAATATGCTAAGTTCCAGGGATAAAAATTTTTCTCCTGTTCATATCCACGCCAGCCAATACTCGCTTCACCAATATAATCGAAACCAGTCCAAATAAAATCACCAACCACCCACGGATGATCAAGCACACTCATCCAATAATCAAACGCTGTTAAAGCATACGATTCTGTTCCGAACATAACACGGTTTGGCTTACGTTCGTGATCAACTACATACTGATCTTTTGCGTAATTATATCCGCAAACATCAAGCGCTGAAAAGAAGTTATCCATTATTTTTGAAACCCCGTTTACAGCAGCGGTCACTGGCCGTGTTGGTTCAAAACTTCTAACATAATCTGCTAATATTTTTGCAGTGTCATCAGTATTTTTGCTTCCCATATACGGAAGCTCATTTC
This sequence comes from Chitinophagaceae bacterium, assembly GCA_041691235.1. Lineage (GTDB taxonomy): Bacteria > Bacteroidota > Bacteroidia > Chitinophagales > Chitinophagaceae > Ginsengibacter. The sequence goes on along the minus strand of JBEPVC010000357.1, from coordinate 1,323 downwards.
CAATACTCCACATAATAATAGAAGGATGGTTACGATCTCTCAGCAACATACTTTGAATATCTTTTTGCCACCAATCTGCGAAATACAAATGATAGTCATTTTCATTTTTCCCATTGTTCCAGCAATCGAATGCCTCATCAATTACCAGCATGCCTAGTTTATCGCACGCGTTTAAGAACGAGGGTGGGGGCGGGTTGTGAGAGCAACGTATAGCATTAAACCCGCTTGCCTTTAATAATTCAACACGTCTTATTTCTGCGCGATCAAAAGATTTTGAACCTAACGGGCCATTGTCATTATGAAAACATGCGCCCTGTAATTTCATTGGCTTGCCGTTCAATAAAAATCCATTTGTTGCATCAAAAGAAATTGTACGAATGCCGAAATTATTTTCTGCGCGATCTGATAATTTTCCGTTTAGATACACTTCACTAACGACTACATATAAACGCGGATTTTCAGTTGACCATAATACCGGGGATTTAACAACAACGTCATTATTGAATTCAAAGTTATCGTTTGCTGCTATATTTTGTCTTGATATCGTTCGTGTTATTTCTTTGCCATTTGCATTTATAATTTTATTGATTAATGTTATGGTTGATGATGTATTTGTTTCATTTAATACTTTTGTTTTGATATTTATTTTGGCTGATGATACATTTACTTCTGGTGTAATAATATACGTTCCCCATTGTGCTATATGAACTGGATCAAATGTTTTCAGCCATACATGGCGATAAATGCCGGAGCCGGAATACCAGCGGCTTGTAGCGCCTTCATTCTTTACCTGAACAGCAAGAATATTTTTTTCATTCCATTTTATTTTATCAGTGATGTCATAATAAAAAGAAGTATAGCCATAAGGATGATTTCCAAGATGAGTACCATTTAACCAGACGTCTGCATTCATATAAACACCATCAAAGAGGATAGTTACTTTTTTATTTTTTTGTGTCGGTGAAACTATAAATGTTTTGCGGTACCATCCTGTGCCGCCTGTTGTAAAACCAACGCCTATGCCATTTACAACATCAGGGTTAAAAGGAGAATTTGTTCCCGGCAGATCTTCAATACTCCAGTCGTGTGGAAGATCAATTTGTCTCCAATCGTTATCATCAAAATTTACAGATTCCGCATTTAGTAAATCACCACGATGAAAGCGCCATCCATCATCAAACAAAATATTTTTTTGGGCAACGCATGCGTAAGAAAGAAGAAGATAAAAAAATAAAGCAACTAGTTTTTTCATAACATTTACATTAATGTAAAGGAATCTCTATTTTGTATTCAGGGAGAAAATTAATTTTATCTACCCCTGTT
>JBEPVC010000356.1:0-2513 GCA_041691235.1 Chitinophagaceae bacterium | reverse complement strand
TAGAGCTAGCCAAAACTGTTATTGTAAATAAACGAAGCATGAAACCGGGTTATGCTGGTATTGAAAACGAATTATTTTTTCAACCCAAAACATCTATGCTCTTTGGCGATGCAAAAAAAGTTTTACAGGATTTGCTTGCAGAATTAAAAATCGTATAGAACAATTTTGAGTTTGATTCGCTTCACTTTTTTTTGCTGACTCAATACAACTTGAAATCATAAAAATAAAAACCCCCTGCAATTGCAAGGGGTTTTTAATGTTCCTTTATCATTTAAGATTTATCTTTCTTAGATTTCTTAGTGCTGGTTGTTGAAACCGCATCAGTTGCTGGTTTAACCGGATTTTCTGCAACCCATTTGTCATAAGCGGCAGGCTCTAATACCTCGCCTGTAAGTTTGATATTTTTAACGTCATCGGCGCCGGCAAACTTTACGGTGAGTGTTTTGTCAATATGACCAAGGTTAGCTGCATTATATGTAGCTTTTATTGTTCCTGTTTTTCCTGGTGCAATTTCTGATTTTGTGTAATCCGAAATTGTACATCCGCATGTAGGGTTAGCCTGTTCGATTAGCAACGGTGTAGTACCAATATTAGTTACTACAAAAGTTGCAGTGGCCGGAACACCCTGTTTTACTTTTCCAAGGTCATAAGTTTCCACACTTAGCTTTGCAAGATCATCCGCTTTTTTTTGAGCAAATAATGTTGTTGATGTCAGAGCAAGAATTGCTATCAATAATTTTTTCATGGTGATTTTTTGTTTGATTTTTTTATTGTTCGTTTTTTAAAGAGTTTACGGCGGAGTTTTCAGGAGCAGATGTAATAGGAGTTTTCCAAACATCCCCTTTTATAATAATTTGCTTACTTTGATTTCCATTAAAAGTAATAGTAACAGGTTTTGCAAATTGGCCTTCGTTAGCAGCATTATAACCGACTGTTATTTTTGAGGTAGCTCCGGGGGCAACTACGTCTTTATTCCACTCGGGTGTGGTACATCCGCAACTTGCCTGCACATTATCGAGCGCAAAAGGCACGGTGCCAATATTTTTGAATTCAAAAACATGAGTAACGGGCTTACCCTGGGGAATTTTGCCAAAATCGAATTCCGTTTCCGTAAGGCTTATCGACTCCGGTACAGGTTTGGTATTGTCAGTTAAAGATGCCTGTTTATTAACTGAAGTAGCAGAAACACTTGTTTGGGCCGTCGCTCCAAAGAAAAAAGCTATCCCGCATAAAAAAGTAAATGTTTTTTTCATTAAACAGGGTTTATAGTGAATTCAAAGATAGTAAAACGCAGGATAAGGTTGCAAATTGTGAACAGGTTATCACTTTTTTAACAATCATCACTCATAATTAATATTTTTGCTTTATGGATACAAATTACTCCACTGATGAGGCTCTTCTGGAAAACTTATCCTTTGAGAAGTTTAAACAGGAGGTTTTAAAAGACTATCGCATCGTTTGTGAAAGTAGGGAAGCCAGTTTGTTGGGTAGAAAAGAGGTACTTACAGGAAAAGCAAAATTTGGCATTTTTGGCGGCGGAAAGGAAGTAGCACAGGTTGCAATGGCTAAGTTTTTTATGCCCGGAGATTTTCGGGCGGGGTATTATCGTGACCAGACGTTTATGTTTGCCAGTGGATTAGCAACCGTTGAGCAATTTTTTTCGCAATTATATGCAGATCCGGATGTGAACAATGATCCATTTAGCGCCGGGCGGCAAATGAATTCACATTTTGCAACAAAATTTGTTGATGAAAATGGGGACTGGCTCCCCCTTGCCCAAAAGAAAAATGTTTCTTCAGACATTGCTCCGACGGCCGGACAAATGCCAAGAGCTCTGGGACTTGCTTTTGCATCCAAATTATTTCGTGAGGTTCCGGTATTACAAAAAATGAAAGATTTGAGTGATAATGGAAATGAAATTTGCTTTTGTACTATAGGAGAGGCTTCGACTTCCGAAGGTCATTTTTGGGAAACTATAAATGCTGCAGGTGTAATGCAAATACCGCTTGCAGTGTTTGTATGGGATGATGGTTATGGCATTTCCGTACCAAGAGAATATCAGACAACAAAATCTTCTATATCGGTTGCCTTAAGTGGAATGCAAAAGGAGGAAAATACCAACGGTTTAAATATTTATAAGTTAAAAGGCTGGGATTATGCAGGTATGTGCGAAGTACTTGAAGCAGCTATAAAAAATATTCGTGACACACACACGCCGGCTATCTTTCATGTTGAGGAAATAACCCAGCCACAGGGGCACTCTACTTCGGGTAGCCATGAGCGTTATAAAACGCATGAAAGGCTTGCATGGGAAAAGGAGTGGGAATGTAGAAAGCAAATGCGTGAATGGATTATAACGAATTCGCTGGCAGACGACAACGAGTTAAGTGCTATCGAAGTTGGTGCGAAAGAATTTGTAAAGCAAAGCCGTCAGAATGCATGGAATAAATATGTTTCGCCAATGAAAGAGCAGGCCAGGGACGCTATTGAATTGCTGAACAGACTTCAAACAG
>JBEPVC010000355.1:0-2523 GCA_041691235.1 Chitinophagaceae bacterium | reverse complement strand
TTTTATTTCCTTGATTTCCGGAAGAGATTTTAAAATGTCTTCTGTAATAAGATGAAAACCTCTTTTTCTTTCTTTAAGTTGTAATTGTTGCTGAAATATTTTCATCGGGGTTTTATATAAATATTAAACGGTTAAAATAATCGTTAAGCAATATTTTTAAATTTCGAATAACCCTATACGTTATACATTATAATTTTAATATACAAGCCTTTCATGTCCGGATTTCAAAATTATAATTCTTTATTTTATTTCAAATTCATCTCCATTTGTGTAAATACTTAACTGTATTTTTTTAAATTTTATTAAACCAACACTTGTAAATTTTAACCCTTCTGGATGCGACATCAATACTACCTGGCTTGGACCGGTTACCATAATTTTATTCCCATGAACAATAATGGCGGTTGACTCATTAATACCAATGCACAAAAGTTTGGGATGAGCCGCAAGTGCCGACAATAAGCGGTTGTAGCGGCTTCGCACAATAAAATGCTGATCAATAACCGCAGTTGTGATGAGCCCAAGCCCTTCATTAAATTCAATATTACCGTTCCATAGTTTATTGAAAGTAGCAGCGTAAGAAGTATCTCCACGCAACTGGTTACCTGTTATCATAAACTTGCTCATTACTGCTGCACCAGCGCTTGTGCCTGAAATGGTTGAGCCTCTTTCATACGCATAATGGATTGCCGCATACACAGGCGTATTTAATACTACTTTCATAAACCGGGTTTGGTCACCTCCTGTAATAAAAATAAGTTTCGCAGTTTTTAGAGAATCAAGCCATTTTTTATTATTGACATTGTCTCTCGTGAAATTTAAATTTGCAATGGTGTTTGTACACGCTTTTTCGAGTTCTTCTTTAATATAATAAAATGAACTGTCAGGTTCTTCAGAAGACATTGGCAATATAGCAATGTGATCATGTTTATTTAATTTGGCTGTTGTAATTAACTTCTCAATAAGTTCAGTTGATTGGTTTCCGCCGCCTATAATAAATAAATTTCCTTTGGGAGTGGAATAATTTGTTTGCGCTTCCAGCTTAGCAAAACAGCAAAAGAAAAACAGCAGTAAAATTTTTATTTTCATGTTATTAATTTTAAGAGAAGATAAAGTTTTTAAATTTTTATGAAAGAAAGATAATTGTACATGCAAATTATTAAATAAGAAAAGAATGCATGTTGCTATTTATATTAAGCCATAATCTCCTAAGATGTTGATGGGGCAAATCAGTGCAATGCAATAAGCTCATTACAGGCTATAAAAAATTTAGCGCATTTTTTATCTTGATTCTTATTGGAGCCGGTAGTATTTGCCAAATGGAAAAAGCTCACAATATTTTGTTTTATGGCGTTATCAACATTTTTAAATTTATCATCTTCAAGTTTAAGAAGCCAATCGAAATAAGTTTGATCTGCGAGGCTATATTCACAGTCTGTTGTTGGCTTCCCGGTATCAAAGTCTATATCTACAGGATGAACATTTTCTTTTGGTAACTTTTTTAAATTAATAGCGTAATGAAATAGAATAGTATCAAAACTTTGTACAAACAATTTTTCAGCATCCGGTGTAGGTGTCTTAAATCTTAAAGCTTTTAATGGTCCAACTTTTGGTAAAGCACGTATAAAAAAAGACAAGAGCTTTGCTGAGAAACCGGGATGCCGGTAACCTTTTCCAAATTGCTTGTTATATTCTTTGCGACGCATTTTATACCTAAAGCTTTTACTGGCAGAACCATGATCTTGCGATACGATAGTATTTTTTTTAGCAGACCATGCTGCCCTGGTTATAGTTGGAAATATATTAGCTACAATCCACCTGAATGATTCTACCGCTAATTGGAAATGGTGATTAAATACATCGTTAATGTTTAACCCGTAAATTTCAAAAAAAGCTTTTGATAAAACAGTTGTATCTACTTTAAAACCTATAAAATCGCGATATGCCTGAGATGCATAATTACCTTTAGCAACTTCAAGCACATCAAAGCCAAATTCCATTCGCATGTGAGAAATCCTGTTATCTGCATAGGTTATAACATTTCCGTATTTTTTAGTAAGCTTTGGATACACCAGAGGAACACTCCGATTGGTAGCCATAGGATGGCCGTAATTATCAGCTTCATAATGCGATAAAAAACCTAACGCAAAGGCGTACTCGTTAATATTTTTGGCATCTTTTAATAACGCATTCACCATGTCTCCGCTACGCACATAATGCACAAGGTTCGTAAATAATTCACTTCCAAACGGATAATAGCCCATATCAGGTGCTACCGCCCCGCCGTATGCATAAGCATGCGCTTCTTTTTGTTCTTCTGCAGTTGAAGCGGGATATTTTTCTTTTAATAGTGGAAGTATTGAATTATCCCACGATGCGTCAATAATAGCTTCGTGAGTAAGTACGCCAAACGCAGACAAACAATAAGGAATAAAAAAGAATAGGAGAGTAAATAAAATTTTATTAAAGGGTGATTTCATTTTTAAAAATAAACAGCACAACTTACGGTTTTTTAATAACTGT
>JBEPVC010000354.1:0-2524 GCA_041691235.1 Chitinophagaceae bacterium | reverse complement strand
TAGGGAAGTGCCAGGCAGTACTTATTTTTTGTTCCATATTTGCTAAATATAAAAAAAAGTAAGTTATTCTGTTTTTTCGTTATTAAAAATTATAACCAATATTAATCATAAAGTTTCGTGGTGTGCCCGGCCATTTACTTACATTGTTATAAGCACTGAGCCAATAAGTTTTATTAGTATGGTTGTTAAGGTTTGCAGCAATATTAAAATGATAAGCACCATCCCGCAACAAAATTTAAATTGGCGGTAATGATTCTATCCGGCTATATTTTGCCGCTTATCTAAATTTTATTAAGCGTTAGCTTTTCATTGCCTAACTTAATAGCCTTAATGTATCAACATGTTGCCCAGGTTAATGTTCGCTATTTTTTTTCTATCTGTATTATCTGCGCAGGCGCAATACAAAAATGATAATGTTGCATTTAAAACTGTTGACTGGACAAATCTTTGCAATGAATTACAGAATAACAAAGGATATCTTTTACTCGACGTACGTTCACCCGGAGAGTATAGTGACACTTCTCAATATGCGTCATTAAATATCGGCCGCTTAAAAGGCGCGGAAAATATAAGTGTGCAACAATTAGGCAATCGTCTTTCAGAAATTGATTCTTATAAAAACAAACCGGTGTTTGTGTATTGCTCCCACAGCCAGCGAAGCCGCAGGGCAAGTAAAATGCTTTCTGACAGCGGCTTTACCAATGTTTATAATATTAACGGTGGAATGACTGTAGTATATTATACCAATGCAAAAGACAAAGATTGCCTGCAATCATTAATTGTAACCGGCGATAAATACAATGTAATATCAGCCGCTGATATTTGTAAAAAACTTTCCGCAAAAAATAGTGACGCGTTTGTGCTGGATGTTCGCAGTGATTCTGCATTCAGGCATATAAGCACCAATGCGCAGGAAAATGCTTATGGCATTATAAAAGGCTCGACAAATATTCCGCTCGCAGAACTTGAGGGAAAGCTATCATCTGTTCCCCGGGATAAAGAAATTATTGTAATTGATTTATCCGGCGGCGATGCTGCCAGGGCAGCCGCATTATTAAAAGAAAAAGGATTCGAAAAAGTATCAACGCTTATTGAAGGAATCGATCGCTGGCTTTCAGAAAATAATAACGGTGCGTGTGAAAATAATCTCTACGTATCTCCTGTCAGTTACAAGATTATAAATTCAACCGCTTTTGCAAACGCCGTACGCGGTAATAAAGATGGCCTTGTGCTCGATGTGAGAACTGCAGATGAATTTGCAAATAAACACAAAGACACGTGGCGCAACGTTGGCCACATTAAAAATGCTGTAAATATTCCCGCAACAGAATTAAGCCAGCGCCTTAATGAAATAAGCGCCTATAAAACCAAACCTGTTTTTTTATACGATTTTTCAGGAAGCACATCTTTATTTGAAGCCGCCAATTTATTGGAGCAACAAGGCTTTACAAAAATCAACTTACTGGTAAATGGTTTGTTTGATATTCGCTGGACAGCAGCAAACCGCAATCAGCCTGAGCTTAAAGACATTATAACGGATGTACCGGAATATAATTTATAAGTTTTGAATAAAGGCTAACAGCAAAGGCTAAACGAAACTACTTTAAAATTTCAAATACCAGGTCCTGTGCGCCATGCTTCCAGATATTTTCGCCAAGGCTTTTAAGCAATGCTGCATCTTCATCATATACTTTTCCGAAAATATTACATGCATCAAGGCCTTTTCCCTCGCCATAATAAATACCAATACATTTTGAGGTTTTATTCCGTAACGGATGCAGCGGCCCTAACACGATTTCACCCGGCTCTGTAAATACAGAAGCGTTTTCCTGTATCACATCAATCTCGTGTGCGTTATCAACCCAAATTTCCTGGCCGGAAACCCTCGCATGAAAAAAAGTTTTTGAAAATGGAAGCGTTTGCGCGAAAGCGTTAAATGTTGCCGGAGCTTCCTTAAGGTAGAGCTTAAACCGGATGATTTTATTGTCTTGCGTTCTTATTAAAAAACCTGTCATACAAATTTGATCTATAAATTTATTCCACCGGAAACTTCAATTCTTTGTCCGTTTATCCAGCCGCCATCTTCACTACATAAGAAGGCCACAACCCCGCCAATGTCCTTTGCCAGCCCAACTCTACCCAGTGCACTCAAAGAAGCCAGGAATTTTTTTCGCTCAGGAATATCCCTGTTACCACCACTATTGAAATCTGTTTCTACGGGCCCGGGAGCAATTACATTTGCAGTAATTCCTTTTGCACCAACCTCTTTTGCAAGATAACGGGTAAACACTTCTATTGCACCTTTCATAGATGCATATATTGAATAGCCCGGAACACAAAAGCGCGTAGTACCCGTGGAAATATTTATTATTCTCCCATTATCATTTATAAATGGCAAAAGTTGCTGAGTTAAAAAATAAACACTTTTAAAATGAATATTCATAAACCTATCAAAGTCTTCTTCTGTTACATTTGGAAAAGGAATGGTAGCGCCAATGCCGGCATTGTTTATTAAGAAATCGAA
>JBEPVC010000353.1:0-2526 GCA_041691235.1 Chitinophagaceae bacterium | reverse complement strand
TGAATATAACGAACAGCCTTATACGAAATGAATCTCCGTTTGTAAGCAATAATATTGGTAAGGTCGGAATTGGCGTAGCCGTTTTTTTGTTTGGGTTGCTGTTGCATCATGAGTATAAATCTTTTTTGCACATGAGTAAAAAATATCATTTGCAGTCTGTAAAGGTTTCGGAATAATTTAATTTTGTAAATCGGAGGCAAAAAATTCTGTAAACTTTTACCAAAATTATATAACATAGCATTTGGCAATTGTATTACTTTTGCAAAGAATGAAAAGGGTTATTCTTATACTACTCATTTGTGTGTACTTCGCTTCTGTTCTCGGGCTGAACCTGAGAGAGTTTTATTGTTGTGGCAAACTCAAATCAGTAACCGTTAGCCTTTCACCTAAGCATGATAACAAGCAAGGTTGTTGCAAAAACAAATATCAATTTTTTAAAGTAAGCGATAATCATCTTGGGTTTGGAGATTTAAATACGCCAGCCGTTTATAGTGTGCTTCTAAATATTTGTACCAGTTTTCATCATTCGCTTTTATTTATACCTCAAAAAATAAATACAATTAACGGCAGTAACGGGCCGCCATTGCACAACGTTCCCTTCTATATTTCCAACTGCGTTTTCAGAATTTGATTAGTATTTCCTGTAGTTAGCACAGGCATATCTATTATTCCTGGTTCAGCTAATCCGTCGCAATAAATACATTAGCCATTTAATGCATCAAACAAAAAAATTCAGTTAATCCATTTAAAAAAATAAAATGAAAACGATCTTATTATTTATAACCATCCTTTTTTCATATTCAATAAATGCGCAGGTAACAAAAGTTTCGCTGCAAGCCAGTGGCTTAACCTGCAGCATGTGCAGCAACTCCATCAACAAGGCTTTAAAAACATTAGCCTTTGTTGATAACATAGATCCAAATATTGAAACGTCAACTTTTGAAATAACTTTTAAGCAAGGCAGCAATGTAGATTTTGATGCCATTAAAAAGAAGGTAGAGGATGCAGGTTTTTCAGTGGCAGGTTTTGTGGCTACTATTAAATTCGAAAATGTACAGGTAGAAAAAAATAAACCGGTAACGGTTGGTGATAAAACATTTTACTTCCTTAATGCAAATGAGCAATCATTAACCGGGCTTAAAAAAGTGCGCTTGATTGATAAAGGTTTTGTATCCGGTAAAGAATACAAAAAAAATGCAGGGGCTATATTAACAAGCGTAAAAGGTACTTACTACGCTACCATTTAAATAACAAAAAAACTTAGAGAGCAAGTCTTTTTAAAATTTTATAATGAAATTTTCATTTATTATACTTCTTGTATTTTTTGCCGTACAAGTAAGTGCACAGGAATTGTATGTTTTTACAGAACCAGCAAGTAACATGGCTGCAAAAAGCATAGGGCTGCGTTTGAATAATTATTTTCTTAAAGAAAAGAATTTTTCTAAAACAGACTATCACCTGATACCCGAAATAATGTTTGGCGCTGGTAAAAAATTAATGATACATGGTGATGTATTTTTCAGTAACCGCAACAAAAATTTTAATGCTGAAGGCGGAAGCGTTTATGCCAAGTACAGGTTTCTAAGCGATGATGATGTACAAAAACATTTTCGTATGGCTGCCTTCGCAAGAGTGTCGGTGAACAACAGCGTTATTGACCAGGAGGAAATAAATCTATATGGTTTCAACAGCGGCTTTGAAGCAGGAATTGTTGCAACTCAACTGTTGCACAAGGTCGCGATTTCATCTGGTATTTCATTTGTAAAAGCAATTGACAATACCAATAAAAATAAATATCCATATTCTTCAGATAACAGAAATGCCATCAATTATACTTTGTCTTTTGGAAAGTTGATGTTGCCTAAAGAGTATAACAGTTACAGACAAACAAATCTTAATCTCTTGTTGGAGTTTTTAAATCAATACAACATTGGCTCAGGTAAATATTACGTTGATATTGCACCTGCGGCGCAACTAATAATTAATAGTGTTGCAAGAGTAGATTTGGGATACAGGCAACAACTTGGCAGTAGCCTAGTCAGAACATCACCTAATGGTTTTTTTCTCCGGCTTGAATATAACTTTTTTAATGTGTGGTGATCAACTTTCATTATTTCAAATAAAAAGGAATCTCTTTCTTATTTCCCTTTATCCTGTGATTCATAGTTCAGTAAAATATTTTTCATTGGTCTTGTTTTACCAATACAGAAATGTGCCAAAAACAGGTTTTATAAATAAGATGCCTGTAAAATGACAATAGCCTGAAATAATCCTAAAATTTGCATACACCTCATATTAAAATAAGAGGTGTAAAGGGAATAATAAGTGTGCAATAACAAGAGACTTCACAGCGTTTTATACTTCGATATTAAGTGCCTAACCTATCACTTGTTCTAACCATTTAAAGCCGTTGTTTATGAAAAACATCTTCAAACTTTTTGCAATTATAATTGTAACCCTGTTCATGTTGTCTGCTTGTAATTCCTCACGCTCAATGCACAATCATGGTGTAAACAACAGGAGTTT
>JBEPVC010000352.1:0-2528 GCA_041691235.1 Chitinophagaceae bacterium | reverse complement strand
AAATTGTCTTCAGATGCGCTGTTGCCCGTTCTTCAGTATCGCTGTTGCCCGTTTTTATTATTCTTTCTTTACTGATTTCATTTCGCACCTGGAGGCATTTTCAGGGGTTGTCTGATTTTACTTCCGGGTGCATTGAGCATGTATAAGTTCCTAACTCATTTTATCTTGTGAGCTTTTCTTTACGCTGTGAAGAAATAATTCATTTCGATTCATTTTTTATTGTTCTGTTTTTTCATTTTTTCATTTCGTACAATCAATACAGAACATTTTGCATGTAATGCCACTGCCTGGGAAACAGAACCAAGCAGAAATCCTGCAACTGCACCATGGCCGTGTGAGCCGACAACAATTAAGTCTGCACCAAATTTTTCCGCTTCTTCCAGGATTGCTTTTGGCAGAGCCATCAATGGCAGCAAAAGCAACAGAAAGTTTTGGATTTTTTTTTAGCAAAATAGTTGCTGCACTTTCACTCGCGTCTTCTGCAAATTGTAGTGAGGCATTATCTGTTGTACCATAATACCCACTCAATACACCCATTGACGCAGTATTCATCATATAGGAAGAACCCTCATAAGCAGATATAATCCGCACTTTAGTAGTGGCTGCAAATGTTCGCTCTGCAAATTTTTTAACCATAGCTTTACTATGTGCAGAGCCATCTGTAGCTAATAGTATTTTCATATGTTTATTTCTTTTTACGCGAGGTCAATCCATCAACTGATTTTTCAATTTTACCCACATCTTCATTCATCTTTTTTTTAAATTCCTTCCACTTAGTTTTTCTTTCTGATTTGTAATTACTCATTACTTTCTTTAAGGATGAGATTTCTTTTTCCAGATTTGATTTTTCCTTTTTCAAGATTGTCATTTCTTCTGTTGTTGTTGTTGACATTTTATTGATTTTAATGGTCGGTAATATTTTTCAAAAACTTATATGAATGGGACTATGATTGACCTGTATTTAACCTTTAGTAAATGTAGGAAGCCATTTAATCTAAAGAATTGATGCAAATCAAGGCTGTACTTGTTTTTCGTCAAAAGCTAAATGAGTTTTAGCTTACCTCACTTGAATGGCTGAGTTTGAGGCCCGGAATAAAGCGGCCAAACTGATTGTAAGAAAACAATATCACCTACCTTAAGTCCTACTTTATCTCTATGTGGTCGCCTGTTTCTATACCTGTCCGTGGTGAGCAGGGATAAGGAGAAACAGAAATTGCCAGAAGGGGTAAAAGCCGGTTATAAGGCCAACATGCAGCCACAAATTCTGTGACGAATACCCTGAATTAGTGAAAGATTATTTATTTAAAAGGGGAAGTACATGCAAGGTAATTCAGAACCCTACCATTACTAAAGACAGTTCGGATAAAAGTACTCCAAGGTTTTTTTGTAATAGCATTTGTAAAATGCCCTGCGTGGTTAAATATTCTGTCACTTTGTATTTAATTTTTTTGATTCTGATGCCCATCAGATGTGCATACTGTAGGGCAATTATTTTATTATTAGGCAAAGTTTTCCGTTTAATTAATTCTAAAATGGGATTATATTTTTTGAATATCAAATATGGAAAGAGGCTTATTTAAAACAAGGCAATGGATTCAGATAGCGCTGATTAATTTTTGTGTTGTAGCATTGGCGGGCATTACATTGCGTTATAAAATTAATTTTCCATTACCGTTAGTAAATCAAAAATATTTATTGCATGCCCATTCTCATTTCGCATTCGACGGATGGGTGATGCTGGCATTAATGGCTCTGATGGTAAATTACCTGCAGGAACAAAGCGTCAATATAAATTATAAAAAATATCACTGGGTATTATTGGCCAATTGCGTAACGGCGTATGGTAATGCTTTTTTCGTTTATTGCAGAAGGTTATGCTTTCTTCTCCAATACATTTTCTACCCTTTCAATTTTTATCTCTTACTTTTTTATTTTTTATTTATGGCGCGACCTTAATAAAGTTAACGATACATCTTATGCTCCCAAATGGTTTAAAGCAGCATTATTGCTTTGGGCCTTTTCCTCTTTGGGTGCGTTTATGCTTGTTTATTTAATGGCTAACCATATTATGGTGCAGGATTATTATTTTGGCGCTATTTATTTTTTTCTTCACTTTCAATATAACGGCTGGTTTTTATTTGCCTGCTTCGGATTGTTGTTTTCTTATTTATACAAAAAAGATATTTTGCCTGCCGTTGCTATCGATAAAAAATTATTTATCGTAATGGCTGTAACGGTTGTCCCTACTTATTTTCTTTCTATTCTTTGGCTGAAGTTGCCAAAGGGATTGATTTGGATCGCTGATATTTCAGGCATTTTGCAACTAATCGTTTTATATTATTTCATAAAATTGCTTCTTGCAGTAATGCAAAATTTTAAAAATGAGATTACTAAATCTGCCAGGTATTTATGGATAATGACATCCATTGCTTTTATTTTAAAAATTATTTTGCAAATGTTATCGGTTATTTGAATTTATCTTTTTTAGGTATCATTTCCTTTTTTATACTGGGTTATATTAATCAAAT
>JBEPVC010000351.1:0-2556 GCA_041691235.1 Chitinophagaceae bacterium | reverse complement strand
ATAATACAGATACTTATTTCACAAAAGGCTATGGTAAAATGTATTTTATGAGATAGATAAATAATTTTTATTGTCAAAAGGCTGCTCTTTAAAGGCAGCCTTTTGCGTTTGTATATTTTTTATGGGATAGCTTGTTGTAAAATGTAATACTTTTATTTTTATCATTGGCTTCTCAGGAAACTACAACTCTGGGTGGATTTTTAATCGGCAATAAAGAAAAATGATTGCGTGAAAAAAAAAATATATTTCTCAGGATTAGACGGGCTTAGATTTATTTCCATCTTTTTCGTTGTTCTTCATCATCTTTTTACATTTAAAAATTATTACGGCCTGAATAAATTTGATGTTCCGGTGTTGGGACGCATTGGTTATTACGGCATACAATTTTTTTTTGCGGGAAGTGGTTTTCTAATCACCTATCTTTTATTAGTTGAGTATAACAAGTATCACAAAATTTCTTTGAAATATTTTTATACTAGGAGAATTTTAAGAATTTGGCCGGCTTATTATGTGTTGCTTTTTTTTGCGATAGAGTTGGTTCAGAAAACCTCTTTTTTTAGAATACCAGGTTTGACTGACGAATATCTTACCGGTAATTACCAGTCTTCCAACTTGCTTTTTTTTTCGTTTCTTCCGCATATAGCTCCGTTTTATAACTCCACTGCTCCTTATATTCACCAGACGTACACTATAGGCATAGAAGAGCAATTTTATTTCTTGTGGGGACTTCTTTTCTTTTTTGGCGCAAAGCATGCAAAACGTTTATTCTTTATTATTCTTTTATGCGTTCCTGCTTTGAATATCGCGCATGATTTGCTTTATAATAATTTGCAGTGGAAAGTTCCTGGCTTTAAAACGTATTTTTTTAAAACCATAACCTACATTAAATATTGCCGGTTTTCCACATTTGCAATTGGTTCACTTTTCGCGTACGCTTTTTTTCAGAACATGAAGTGGATAAATGTTTTTAGATCAACTATAGTTCAAATCAGCGTTTATGCTGTCTTAATTATTAGCCTGGCATTTAACCTGGTTATTCCTTATATTAATGATGAGTATATTGCCATTTTAATGCTTTGTGTTTTTTCAATTGCTACTTTTAAAAAGGAAAGTCTTATAAATTACGAAGCTAAATGGCTATCTTTTCTTGGAAGGATATCTTATGGTATATACCTGTTCCATATTTTTGCTATCGTATTTGCTATAAAAATATGCACCAGCCTTTTTCATTTTAGCATTGCTAGCTACGGAGAATTGGCTGTGCTTTGCATTTTAACAATATCTCTTGCAATAGTATTCGGTTGGGTGTCACACTATACTGTCGAAAAATTCTTTTTGAGGATTAAAAAGAGATTTCAAAAAGTCTGATTTCTTTTCTTTATAACTGCAATTCGAATTTCTCCAGGAACACTTCTATTACACCATAAATTTTTTTTAGTTCTTTTTTGGTAATGCAGTAGGGAGGCATTACATAAATCGTATTTCCTAACGCTCTCAGATAGACGCCGTTTTCAAGGCAAAATTTTGTGAACCTGGTTCCGATGTTGTGAAGGTAGTCATCCTTTTCATTTGTGTTTACTTCAAAAGCAAAAATAGTTCCGAGCTGTCGCAGATTCTTAATTGTATTCTTCTTTTCAAACTTTTGTAATCTTCTTAAAAATGTTTTGTGATGAAGAATAATCTGTTCAATTTTTTTTGACGTTTTATTACGTTTCAATAGCTCAAGGCTGGCCAATGCTGTAGTGCAGGCTAACGGGTTTGCTGTAAAAGAATGGCCATGAAAAAAAGTTTTCGTTTTGTCATCACTTACAAATGCTTCGTATATTTCATTGGTGCAAGCGGTTACTCCTAATGCCATTGTGCCACCGGTCAGGCCTTTGCTCAGGCAGATGATATCAGCTTTTTCAGAAACATAATCTCCTGCAAAAAATTTACCAGTTCGGTAAAAACCGGTAAGTACTTCATCTGCGATGCAAATAATGTTTTCTTTTTTTACCAAAGACAAAAGTGAATTCAATTCTTCGGAACTATACATTCTCATTCCGCCGGCCCCTTGCAACAATGGTTCGTAAATAAAACATGCAATTTCATTTTTATGTTTTTCAATAGCTTCTTTTAACTGCTGTTGATTTTCCCTGGTTGGTATATCAATAAAAATGACTTCGAATAATTTATCTCTGAATGCCAAAGTAAATGTGCCCCTTTCGCTTATGCTCATTGCGCCAAACGTATCACCATGATAGGAATGATGAAAAGCGAGAATCTTATTTCTATTCGCCTGTTCTCTGTTCATCCAATATTGCAGCGACATTTTAATTGCTACCTCCGTGGCAGTCGATCCATCATCACTATAAAATATTTTTGAAAAATTTCCCGGAAGAATTTGTAATAATTTTTCTGCAAGGTGTATTGCGGGCTCGTGTGTGAAACCTGCAAAAATTACCTGCTGTAATTTTTTTGCCTGCTCATAAATTTTTTTTGCAATGAATTTATTTCCATGCCCGTGAATGTTAACCCACCAGCTGCTTATACCATCAATATATTTTTTTCCATCTT
>JBEPVC010000350.1:0-2566 GCA_041691235.1 Chitinophagaceae bacterium | reverse complement strand
GCTCTTTGGCGTGATGATATGAAAAATGTTTTTGCTTCAAAAGAAGATGCTGCAAGGTTAGAAAAGAAATTAGTGAAGCGTGTATCTACCGCCGAAGGAACTTTAATTTTATGGTCTTTTGTTTTCTGGCTTACCCTTATTATTGCGGTTGCTATTCTTTTTAAAGTATTGAAGTAGACTTTTACAAATATTTCTTCCTTGCAATTTCGATTTACTATGTAGTCTTTTAATACAAGTATTTCAAAAATCTTGTTTTAAACATTCTCTCTTCAAGCTCTTCTTACAACTCATTGAAATTTATTTTCTTTAATTTAGGGTATAATTAAATTAAATTTCATCTGTGCTTTTTTTTAAAAATATTTTTTCTTCAAAACAAGACAGAGATTTACGAAGACAACTTCGAAATGTGCTGGGGTTAACTCCACGAAAACTGAACTTGTATAAAACAGCGCTTAGCCACCGTTCAATAAGGGAAGGCGCTGATGAAAATAATGAACGGCTCGAATTTTTAGGTGATGCTGTTCTCAGCTCTATTGTAGCTCATTATCTTTTTATGCGCTATCCTTATAAAGATGAAGGATTTTTAACTGAAATGAGAAGTAAAATGGTTAATCGAAATCAGTTAAATGAGATTGCTTTAAAAATAGGCTTAAAAAAAATTACCTTTTACAATCGCTTTGATAACTCTTTAAAAATATCGCAGATTTTTGGCAATACACTGGAAGCCGTTGTTGGCGCGGTTTACCTTGACAAGGGCTACAAAAAAACACAACACTGGGTAACACAGCACATAATTTATCCGCATTTATTTATGCAGGATCTTGAAAACCTGGACATCAATCAAAAAAATAAATTATACGGCTGGGCCAATAAAAACGGGAAGAGCCTTGAGTTTGAAACCCTGGAAGAACAAGTAGAAAATGGAAGAAGGCTGTTTACCATAGGTGCTAAAATTGACGGGATTTTGATTGCAGAAGCAAAAGCTTTTAATAAAAAAGATGCCAGCCAGGTAGCTGCACAAATTGCTGTTGAAAAATTAGGACTATTATGAACTTTGGAATTATTGGAAGTGGCAGCTGGGGTACTGCATTGGCAAAAATTTTAACGGATAATGGTAATACTATTAACTGGTGGATAAGAAATGATCTCACAATAGAACAGATTAAAAAAAGACATCACAATCCGCAATATCTCAGCGCTGCATATTTTGATACCAATCTTCTCAATCTTACAACGAACGCCGCAGATGTAATTAAAAATTCTGATTGTATCATTATTGTTGTTCCTTCAGCTTATGCGGTAGATGTGCTTAAAGGATTGTCCAAAGATATTTTTCAGAATAAAAAAATTGTTTCAGCTATAAAAGGAATTTTACCGGAGCAAAATATATTGCTGAATGATTACCTGAAAAATAATTTTTCAGTAGAGCTTACAAATTATTTTACAGTCCTCGGTCCTTGTCATGCAGAAGAAGTTGCTGCAGAAAAATTATCCTATCTAACTTTTTCCGGTATTGACGAAGAAACAAATAAAATAATTTCTTCTCATTTTAAAACATCGTACATAAATATTCTTCACAATAATGATATTTATGGGGTACAGTTTGCAGCGATCTTAAAAAATATTTATGCGTTGGGCGCGGGCATTGCACATGGTCTTGAATATGGCGATAATTTCCTGAGCGTTCTTATTGCAAACAGCGCTGATGAAATGGCCGGTTTTTTACGAAAGGCGGGAATTAAAAATATTGAAGTAGGCACGATAGAGCATCATGGTATTGCAAAAAAAACAAATCATGTAACTACGAACTATGCGGCCTCAGTGTATTTGGGCGATTTATTAGTTACCTGTTACTCGCTATATAGCCGAAACAGAACGTTTGGTAATATGATTGGTAAAGGATATTCGGTTCAGGCCGCACAGCTTGAAATGAGCATGGTTGCTGAAGGCTACAATGCAAGCAAATGCATGAACATTATTAATAAAAAGGTACATGCAGAAATGCCAATTGCTGATACGATTTATAAAATTTTATGGAAGCATCAATCGCCAGAGGAAGGTTTTAGAGAAATTGAAAAAGAGTTGGTATGATAGCATGAAATTTTATACACGATCTTTTTCGAAAATTAAGTTATTTTAAATAAATCTGCAGCAATTCCATCTGCAAATAATTTCCCTTCATCAGTTAAAATAATTTTTTCGTTATTAAAAACAATTTTTGTTTGATGAATATATTTTTGAATGTCATTCTTAATTCTTTTTCTTTCTGCTGCTGAAAAATTTTCTTCAACAATTTTCAAGTCTAGCCCTTCCATTGTTCGAAGCGAAGTCATAATATATTCATTTAGCTTTTGCGTATCTGTGAGTCTTTCTTCTTCAAACGGAATAACATTTTTTTTGATGGATTGAATATAAAGTGAATTGTTGGCCACATTCCATTTTCGTGAATTGCCATTATAAGAATGAGCAGAAGGGCCAATGCCAAGATATTTTTTCCCTTGCCAATAACTGCTGTTGTGGCGGCTTCTGTAGCCAGGCTTTGCAAAATTTGAAATTTCATAATGCT
>JBEPVC010000349.1:0-2572 GCA_041691235.1 Chitinophagaceae bacterium | reverse complement strand
CATTTTAAATTATTATGAACAAAAATAGGAGAGATGGATGTTTAAGAAAAAGAAAATTTTGGATTTAAACCTGACCTTTCAAACAAATGTATGGAAAATTAAAAACGCCTCGTTTATTGAGGCGTTTGTGATTCGGCTGGGACTCGAACCCAGGACCCATACATTAAAAGTGTATTGCTCTACCAACTGAGCTACCGAATCAAATTTATTATGGCAGAAGAGCTATAAAATCTCCTGTTTTATTCAGTTTTTCTTAAAGGAGTGCAAAAATAGGTTAAAAAGGATTTGCAGCAAATTTTTTGAAGAAGTTATTACTCAAAAATGTATGATGAGTTATTAATTCAGAAGATGCATATATAGTTTATAAAAAAAGCTCGTACATGTTTATTCATTAAGCAATAAAGTTTTTTCTGCATGTGATTCACGAAAGCTCAAAAATGGTATTGTGGAATAAAATCAACATAACGTTTTTTTAGTGTTATTCAGAAAAAGTAAAAGTTATTTAAACCAAATTTAATCAGGAAAAGAAAAATCTCTCTCTTTTAACCTTTGTTTAATTTTCTTTGTGATGAAATAGAAATTATCTGCACACTTTTTGTTATCATAATTCTATGCCAAGGTTGTTTGTAATAGACGATGATAAAGATCTGCTTAAGGTAGTAAAATCTCTTTTGGTTAAACGCGGATTTGATGTATCAACTTTTTTTGATTGGGACATTGCAAGTAGTGCGATAAAATTATTAGAGCCCCAGCTTATTTTATTGGATGTTTTTCTTTCGGGCATAGATGGCCTTGATGTTTGTAAAAAATTAAAATCTTCATCATTTACAAGACACATCCCGATAGTGTTGTTTTCGGCTTATCCAAAAATTGCGGAAACTGCTATTCATGATTACGGTGCAGATGATTTTATTGCCAAGCCTTTTGAGATAGGCGACCTTGTAAAAAAGGTGCACTATGTTCTTTCAAAAAAAGGAATGTCGGTGTAATAATTTTATGAAATTTTGGATCTTAAGAAGCTCTCAATTGTGCCGCAGGGTACAAAGAACGGCTTGTCTGTTATAGTTAGATCCAGAATTTGCGCCGTTATGGTATAGCTTCCCTTAACAGTATTAGCCAATAACGTTACTTCAAAATTGCCTGTTGAAGTATTCCCGGTAAATATTCCGTTTTGAGATTCAATAACCCCTTTGGCCTTTGCTACTATTGCTTCCGGATCGCCCGAAAAGGGAAATGAAAAATTACATGATGACATTAAACAAAAATATGGCTTTTATAATATTTCGCCGTTTATAAACAAGTGCCCTGCCAAAAAATTGAGAGTAACGCACTTTAAAAACGAGGAAGTATAATCGTATAAAAATATTTAATAAACTGTTTTATCATTTGCCGCCATCCAACGTTGAAAGATTTTGAAGGCATCCTGCCGGCATAAATTTGTCATCGGAATTTTTCTGTCTTCCATTCCTCTTGCCATTTCTTCATAAATCATAGAATCATCAAATCCTATCGATGCGGCGTCATCGCGCGTGTTAGCATAATAAACAATTTTGGGCCGTGCCCAATATATAGCTCCCATGCACATCGGGCATGGTTCGCATGAGGTATAAATTTCGCAGCCATCCAATTGAAATGTGCCAAGGTTTTTACATGCATCTCTTATTGCCATAACTTCTGCATGAGCGGTTGGATCGTTATTTTCCAAAACTTTATTGTTTCCTCTTCCGATTATAACGTCATCTTTTACTAT
The DNA here is from genome assembly GCA_041691235.1 of Chitinophagaceae bacterium. GTDB lineage: Bacteria > Bacteroidota > Bacteroidia > Chitinophagales > Chitinophagaceae > Ginsengibacter. Next base: position 822 of record JBEPVC010000349.1, on the reverse strand, counting down.
CACGCATCCAAAAGGGCCGCCTTCATTATTTTCAATTCCTTTTTTTGAAAGAGCAATGGCCTCCATCATAAATTTTTCTTCTCTTGTCATAATCATTGCGACATTTATAAAGGTAATATTGTTTGATATAAGCAGCAATAACACGAATTTTGATTTCGAACGAAAAAATATTTTCCGTTTAATTATATACTCCGTAAATATTTTTATGAAAGATAACTTTTCAAACCACTCTAATTTATATTCAAAGTTTCGACCGGGTTATCCTAACCAACTCTTTGATTTTTTACTTACTTTGATACCTGATAAAAATACTGCATGGGATTGCGGAACCGGCAATGGACAGGTTGCTGTAAAACTCTCGGCATTGTTTAATAAAGTATATGCAACAGATATAAGTTCAGCACAAATTGATAATGCTGTTATCAAAAAAAATATTTTTTATTCTGTTGAAAGAGCTGAGCAAACTTCATTCGCTGACAATCAATTTGATTTAATTACTGTGGCGCAGGCTATTCACTGGTTTGACTTTGAAAGCTTTTACAAAGAAGCAAAAAGAACATTGCGGCCATCCGGCATCATAGCTGTTATAGGATATGATGTATGCAGAATAAACAAAGAAATAAATTTATTGATTGATCATTTTAATAGTGATGTAACGGGGCCGTACTGGGACTATGAAAGAAAATTTGTTGATGAACATTATCGCACAATCCCTTTTCCATTTAAAGAAATAGAAACGCCTTCTTTTATTATAAATTATAATTGGGAATTTGAGCATGCAATCGGTTTTTTAAATACATGGTCAGCAGTGCAACATTATAT
>JBEPVC010000348.1:0-2576 GCA_041691235.1 Chitinophagaceae bacterium | reverse complement strand
TGAGCTCAAGATTGTGTGTAAGAAATGATTGAACGGCGTGGCCACCTTCATGCAACATAGTAGTTACATCGTACATTTGCCCTGCAGCATTCATAAAAATAAAAGGAGCGCCACTTTCTGCAAGCGGACAATTATAACCTCCCGGAGCCTTGCCATTCCTGCTTTCCAGGTCAAGGTGATGCATAGCATTCATTTGCTTCAGACAATCACCGAAGAAGGGGCGGAGTTGTGTAAAGCATTCAATAGATTTATTAAGAAGCTCGCTTCCTGTTTGAAAAGGCGAAAGTGGTTTTGTTCCTTCAGGTTCCGCTTCTACATCCCATGGGCGAAGGTCAGTAAGCTGTAATTTCTCTTTTTTATTTGCGTAAATTTTGTTTGCAAGCGGCAATACATGTTGCTTAACAGAATCGTGAAACTTAAAGCAATCTTCTTTGGTGTAATCAAAACGTCCAAGCTCTTTAAATTTATAATCACGATAGTTTTTAAAGCCAGCATTCAGAGCAACCTGGTTTCTTTTTCCAACCAACTGAGAAAATAGTTTATCCAAAATATCCTTGTCCTCTGACCTTCTTGCATTTATTTTTCGATATACTTCTTCGCGTAATTTTCTATCATGGCTTTCTAAAAACTTGGCAGCCTGTTGCAGCGTGTATGCCTGACCGTTAACTTCAACCATCATTTTACCTGTAATCATTCCGTATTGTTGTTGCAATACTGCAAGTTCAGCCTGTATCGGAATGTTTTCTTCGCGAAAAAGCTCTATACTTTTTTTTACAGAACGCAGATAAGTAAAATATTTTTTTGGCTCAAGTTCATTTGTAAAAGAGCAATTGATAAGTTTTTTATTAAGCCCATCTGCGTATGGCTGAATCTTTGGCTGTATTTCCATACAAAAGAAATTAAATGCCTCTTCCAGCTTTTTATCTGTGGTATCGCAAGTCATTTTTATCTGGCGCCAGCAGGCATCTTCGCTAATCGCCGCTTCTAATTCACTCATATCAAGTAACCAATTTTCCAATTGCTGTTTCGATGTAATTTCTCTTTCCAACAATTCTTTAAAAAAAGGTTCAATGCTTTCCCAATTGGTTATGCTTAAATTTCCAGGAAGAAATTTTCTTTCAATTTTTTTTATATCGGCAGATGCTTCTATCATTAATTAAGAATTAAAGATTAAGATTGATGAATTCAAGTATCCTGTATAATTTTTCTTATTCTCTTTCTTCAACAGAATTGCTTGAACAGAGCAGAGATTTATTTCACTCCACGACTTTCGATTTTGCGTGTAGCTGCCTTTTGAGGCTTTACGTTGGCCGTCTCTTTTATAGTAGGTTTCAGGTTTACGTGATTTTCTGCCGCACTTTCTGCAACTTCTTCCGGTGATTTTATTTTTATTTCAATTTTATTTTTCTGAAGTATTTCATACCATTTCACCATTTTTTTCATATCGCTTGCATACACTCTTTCAAAATCAAGATCAGGGTATACTTTTTCGAAATAGCTTTTTAAAACTTTATTGTCCGCTTTTGCATCAGGCAATTTTTCTTTGGAAGTTTTCATTGCATTGAATAATTCAGCAAGATTGGTATTATCTTTTGTAGTAAAAACTTCAATACTTTCAAGATGTGAAAAATTATGCTGGCGTGTGCTTACAAACTTTGTCGTATTGTCATCGATCGAGCGAACTACTCCTCCATCGGATTTAGAAGAAAGCAATTCATATAAACCCGGTAAGCCAGTAACTGAAACAATCTTATTATAATCCATATACTCTTTGTTTTTTTGAAGTGCAAGATAATTGAAATGATTTTGACGAATGTTAATGAAATAAAAAACCCCGAAATTTTTTTATCGGGGTAGTCAGATGAAATAATTTTTTATTTTCTCGTCAGATTTATCTCCATCGTTTTTGATTCCTTCCCATTCTGGGTTGCAAACATTTCTATTTTTTGATGATCATTATCTGCAATAGCAAACGTTTGTCTTATATTCATATCTTTTCCTGTTGAGGGATCAACCGAAGTGCCGGTAAAATTTATTGTTTTGGTAGCAGCGTCCCATGTTCCCTGCATTTGCGTCATTCCAGTTCCCATATTGTCAATCCATGTGCTTAAAAAAACTTTTTTTGCATTATCATAAGCAAGCAGGTTTTGCCCGTCAAATGGCATTCCGTTAAAGGTACCGGTAGTAGTAGATTGCTGGTAGCGGCCGCCCATTATCATTTTGTTTTCTACGGTAGCACTCATTTTTGATGGTGGGGCACCAGGTGCCATCCACATTGTAATATCTTCATTCCAAGAACCATCGCTTGAAGCTATCATTTTATGAACATCGCCTGGAGTCATATAATTCTGCCATGCTTTCATTGCGTCCTGGTCTTGTGCATGCAAGTTTGTAAAGCAAGTAAAAGATAATAGCGCACAAATAAATAATGTAATTTTTTTCATAAAAATAATTTTTGTGTAAGTAAAAAATTCTACATACTAAAAATAATAAAAGGGAATGAAAACTTATAGCTGCACATAAAGCTTAATGATTATATTAAATGAGAAGTAATTTTTTGCGAAGGTTTTATTTGT
>JBEPVC010000347.1:0-2577 GCA_041691235.1 Chitinophagaceae bacterium | reverse complement strand
ATTTTTATCTTCTTTCTTTAATTTGAATTCTTTTTCTTCCCTGTGTAGAAGGTTTTTGAAAGCCGCCGTCTGCTTCATTCATTCTTATAAGCCTGCCATTAAAATGTTTGCCATCTATACTTTTAATCATTTTTGCAGCAACTGATTTATCTATTTCAACCCAGGAATTCATATCGCGTAAATCAATCTTGCCCAAAACTTCTTTATTCAGATTGCTTTCATCTAAAATGAATTGCAAAAAGCTTGCTTTATAAAATCCATCTTTTGTGCCCAGGTTTACAAACAGTCGTGTAAATCCGTTGTCTCTTTGATAAGATGGCCTTTCTCTTCTTACGCTATCATCACGGCGATTATTATTTTCAAATCTTCGCTCCCTGTTATCCGTTCTTGCATTAAGATCGTCAGCGTGTTCATAATATTTTAGGAAGTGATCAAACTCAAGCGCTGCTACTCTTTTCAAAACTTCTTCTTTACTTATGTCTGCAAATTTTTTTTGAAGATCGGGCATGTAGGTTTCATAGTCACCATGCGAAGTATCTGCTTCAATAAGCTTATCCATAAAATGAAAAAATTGTTTCCTGCATACATCTTTTCCGCTTGGGATATCAAGCCGGTGAAACTGTGCATTCGTCATTCGTTCCAGCTGTTTTATTTTAAAAGCTTCTCTGCTATGGCAAATAGAAATACAGATACCACTTTTACCCGCGCGTGCAGTACGGCCGCTTCTGTGTGTGTACACTTCCATATCATCAGGTAATTCAAAGTTTATGACATGTGTGATACCTTCAACATCAATTCCACGTGCGGCAACATCAGTTGCAATTAATATTTGTATGCTCTTCTGACGAAAGCGTTGCATCACTTTGTCTCTTTGTTGCTGGGTAAGATCTCCATGCAATGCTTCAATATCATAACCTTCTTTTACAAGCCGTTCGGTAATTTCCTGCGCGTCTGCTTTTGTGCGTGTGAAAATAATTCCATACATGCCGGGATTAAAATCTACCAATCGTTTTAAAGTTTCAAATCTTGATTGTGCAGGCGTAATAAAATATTGGTGATCAATATTTACATTGGCTGTATTTTTTTTACCGACAGTAATTTCCTGCGGATTCTTCATAAAGTTCCTGGAAATTGCTTTTACTTCTGCAGGCATGGTTGCACTAAAGAGCCAGGTACTTTCGCGGTTGATAGTATTTTTTAAAACAAAATCTATATCATCCCTGAATCCCATATTCAACATTTCATCAGCCTCATCAAGCACAACGTACTTTACTTTCTGCAAGTCAATTGCTTTTCTTTCAATCATGTCAATAAGCCTGCCCGGCGTTGCTACAACTATATGCACTCCTTTTTTTAAAGCGCGTATTTGCATTACAATAGAAGCGCCGCCATACACAGGTTCGGCTACAATGTTTTTGCAAAATTTTTTATAATCCTGCAGGTCGTTGCAAATTTGCAAGCAAAGTTCACGCGTTGGGCAAACGATTAATGCCTGTGGGTATTTATTTAATGGTTCTACTAATTGTAACAGGGGAAGCCCAAAAGCTGCAGTTTTACCAGTTCCAGTTTGGGCAAGGCCAACGAAATCTGTAGTGCCGGATAATAAAATCGGGATTGCTTTTAATTGAATAGGAGTAGGTATTTCAAAACCAAGATCTTTCACGGCCTTTACAAGATTTTCATTTAATCCAAGACCTTCAAATGCATTCATTTATTTTTTTTATTTAGTGCGCAAAGGTAAGTTAATTAGGCAGAAAGTCTTATCGCTGTTACAGGCATTTGTAAATCATTGTTATCCGACTAAATTTTATTTATTTGGCTAAAGCCTTTATGAATGCGACTTTCATAGCCCCCGACCTTAAGGTCGGGGTAATAAATAAAACCCAATACCAGTGGGCTTCAGCCCAATTTAATCGGAGAATAGTGTTTGTAAATAAAGTTGTTTCTAAATTTCGTTCTGTCCAATTAATTAAACTAATATCTAATTTTGAAGTCTCTGTACGGACGGTTTTAAAAATTAAGATTCGGAAAATCTTTTATCTGACTCAATATGCGAAAATTTTTATTCTTTCTTTTTTATTGCTGTGTATGTATTTTAAAATCTAACGGACAAACAAATCCATCAGATAAAGAGATCATGGATTCGTTGCTAAAAAATGATGAGATGATGAAAATGATAAATGATATTGATAAGCCTTTGAGTTATGTAAGAATTAATGTTGGGGTTGGTAATAAACTGTATAGTGAAAACAATAAGTCAATAGAATCTTTGGAAAATAATAAGCATCTTATTGTGAGCCCATCGGCTGAGTATCATCATAAAAGTGGTTTTGGGCTTGCATTTACAAGTTATATTATCAGTGAGAATAGCAAACCAAATTTTTACCAGTATGCTTTATCTCCTTCTTATAATTATACGAGAGGGAGGATTGCAGACGCATCAATTTCCTATACGCATTACTTTATAAAAGATGTCTATGATCCAAGTTCTTCCCCAATTCAGGATGATTTTTATGGGAGCGTTCTTTTTAAAAAACCATGGCTTAAACCAGGAATATCTGCCGGTTATTCATCAGG
>JBEPVC010000346.1:0-2581 GCA_041691235.1 Chitinophagaceae bacterium | reverse complement strand
CCACCCAATTTATCAACGCACCAAAGTACATAGCGGATGTCAACACAAATGGTTCTGTTTAAATCTTTATCAAACTGAATTTTATGACTCAATGCTTCGTAGTTGCCATCAAATGCAAGCCCGATAAGGTTTCCATTGCCATCAATTACCGGTGAGCCGGAGTTGCCACCTGTAATATCGTTGGTCGTTATAAAATCTGTAACCAAATCATTCCTTGATTTATCAATGTATTGTCCGAAATCTTTTTTCTTCAGCAATTCAATTTCTTTTGCAGGCAAATCAAATTCATAATCGCCGGGAATATATTTTTCCAACACACCTTTCTCGGTTGTTTCATAATCGTAATGCACTGCATCACGCGGATTATAGCTCTTTACATTTCCATAGCTGACCCTCATGCTAAAGTTTGCATCCGGATACATTTTCTTTACCGCAGCAGGATTCATTTCCATAATTCCTTTCATATACAACCTGCCAAGCTCATTATTTTTTGCAGTAAAATCGCTATATAATTTGCTGTATTTAAGAATATAATTTTGAACAAATGCGGATGCATAAGCATAAGCCGGATCGTTTTGTAAAGTAACTGCATCAGGGTTGGCAACAAATGCTGCCCACTTTACCGAATCTAAAATAATTGTATTGGCAAATACTGAGTTTGCCCACGCTTTGTAAGTTGCTTCGTCATCCAATGATCCGAATTTATCTTTTATTCCCTGGTAAAAATCTATGGGCTGCTGGCTTTTATCTATGCCCGTATAATACATCATGGCAGTTACAGCCATAATTTTTTTATCGCTCGGGAGATCTTCTTCTTTAAGAAATTCCTGTCTTTGCTCGCTCGCGTCATCTATTGCTTTTTTTACATCAGCCTGCGTTTTTCCCTGCTTCACCAAAGCATTCTCCACCTGCATAAGCGATGATGCATAACCTGTAAGTGAAGAACCTAAAATTCCTTCAATGATGTAAACCCGTTCTTTTGCATAAGGCGTCCATGCGTCATAATTTTTTGCATAGTCGCTTAATACATTTTGATATTCCGGTTTTTCTTTCGCCCATGCCGCAAATTTATTTTCAGCATTTTGTTTGTTTTCATACACATGATATTTCTCAAGTTGCTTTGTTTCACCATCATAAAACTTCCAATAGTTTGCAATGCTTGCATAATTTTCTGCGAGCTTTAATTTTACCGCAGGATCTTTTATCATTTCTGCATACATATCTTTCAGGCGTACATCACGAAGATTTACGAGCGATGGATTATCTATTTCATTTTTCAATTTTATACCAAACGAAGTTTCATAACGGTTAGTGCCGCCGGGATAGCCGTAAATCATTGAAAAAGATCCATCTTTATATCCTTTTAATGAAACAGGTAAAAACCATTTTGGTTTTAATGGAACATTGTCAGTGCTGTATGTAGCAGGCTTTCCGTCTTTTGCTGCATATACCCTGAAGATTGAATAGTCGCATGTGTGACGCGGCCATTCCCAGTTATCAGTATCGCCGCCAAACTTACCTACGCTTTCAGGCGGAGCTCCCACGAGCCGGATATCCTTATAAATTTTATACACATACATGATGTATTGATTGCCTTTAAACATGCTGTAAATTTTTCCGGAAACAGAATTGGTAGAATCTGCAACCTTATCTGTTATTTCTTTATAGACATCAGCAATTTTTTTAGCCCTGTCAGCATAGTTCAATCCTTTTAAAGCGCTTTCAACCTGGTCTGTTACGTCAACAATGCTTTCAAGAAAAGTTACAGTAAGATCAGATTTTATTTCCTGGTCTTTTGTATAAGCATAAAATCCATCTTTAAGATTATTGTGTTCAACCGTGCTTGAGCTTGCAATAATGCCATAGCCGCAATGGTGGTTTGTAAAAATCAGTCCCTGGTTACTTACAATTTCACCGGTACATCCTGTGCCAAAAATTACAATCGCATCTTTTATAGAAGGTTTATTGATGCTGTAAAGTTGTTCCTTGGTAAGCTTGAGTCCATGTTTTACCATATCATCGTACACCTGCTGGCCAAGAAGCATTGGCAACCACATGCCTTCATCGGCACTTGCTTTAAATAAGCTAAAGCAAAGCACAATAGCAATCGAAAGTTTCTTCATTATATAAATGTTTAGATAAAAAAAAGTAAGATACTAACAAATTAATGATTCAATAAAATGATTACAGGGGCGAAAATATTTAAAATATTTTTTCAATAATCAATTACCTGCTCTTCCATAAGTTCCGGAATTTTTCTGAATTCATATTGCTGGTTTCGTAATTGTGGTTCAAAGCCGGCTTCGCGAATTGCTTCCTGTATTCCCTTGCTGGTAAAGCGATGCGGCGCACCTGCAGCACTCACTACATTTTCTTCAATCATTATGCTTCCAAAATCATTTGCGCCTGCGTGAAGACAAAGCTGCGCCACTTGTTTACCCACCGTAAGCCAGCTCGCCTGTATATTTTTTATGTTAGGAAGCATGATGCGGCTCATGGCAATCATTCTTATATATTCTTCCGGCGTTGTAAGATTGTGAACTCCTCTTATTTTGGCAAGCAATGTATCCACATCCTGGAA
>JBEPVC010000345.1:0-2607 GCA_041691235.1 Chitinophagaceae bacterium | reverse complement strand
TCGGGCTTTTGTGTTGCTGAATCTACACCGGGTAAAAATTGCGCATTCGTTAAATGAAGATTACTATTATTGTCCATTGTATTTTTAATGGATTCCACCCAATGTGCTTTTGTTGTGATTGTATCCCCATAAGCTGGAGATAACCATACTGCATTGTCCGCAATTGTTGCTGCCCACGCATTTAAATCTTCCTTTTCAAAAGCAGTAATTTGGTTTTTGTAAGCCGCCAGGTTGGCTTCGTACATGGCTTTCATATCATCACCTTTGTTCGTAACTGCATCGCCGTTTTGTTTAGTTGTGTCGTCTTTTTTTTCTGTTTGACTGCAGCCGGCAACCATAAGTGTGATGAACGCTGCAAAAATTAATTTTTTCATTTTTTCATTTTTTTTGATTTCCCTACTCGTTTGGCTTTTCGGAATCGCCCCTGTATTTGGCCTGTGCAGGAAGGCAGTGATATTTTTGATTAATGAAAAAGTAATAAGGTAACACCGATAAAATGTGCTGATTAGGACAAAGCCGATATTTTATTGTCCGGGCAGTTGATTTATTTAGCGGGATACCCATTTTGGAAATAACTTTTAAGCTTTTAAAAATTTAGTTATGACATGCCATTTCCAGATTGAAGCATCTTTTCCCTGTATGGTTGCCCGACATCCTGCCGCAATTACGATTCAGGATGTTTCGGCAACTATAATTTATTCTCATTACATCGGAGAACTCAGGTCTTTCCTGTGTTTAATTACTACTGACTCAAGGCTTTTTTGAGCATCATTAAATTTTTTCATAAAAGCTTTAAAATCATCTTTTGGGAAGGCGGCTTTAAACATTACAGGCCATTCTGTTGCAGGATTAGGTTCAAAAGATGCCCATCCCTGCGGAAGAGGAAAAGCCACAATTATATTGGTGCCCTTATCAAATACGCTTGTTTGAACGGTGAAATAATCTTTTGAATTAGCCTTTTGGTACATCTCTTTTATTTTTTTCAGGGAGGAAAAGAAGTCATCTTCCATGCCATTATTTAGTTCAATAAAGTATAAACCCTGAAGGTCAGTTTCCATATCAGCGCCTTTGGATGAGGCGTAACTGTCATCACTTACAGAATAAATAAAATAGTGCGTAGGGCCTTCTAAATGAGGGGCTACATTCAAACTCCAGTCTGCAGAATGCGCTTTACCATCCACAAATTCAAATCTTTTTTGTACATCTGCCCATGTAGAAAGGTTACGCGAAACGAAATAGAATTGTCCGGCCCGGTTGCCCGTGAGTGCTTCATAAATATCCACAGCCTCGTCACCCTTGTGAAATTCTTTGTCATGCGCAGCAAGATTTGTTTCAAAATCTCTTACCTGGTTGGAAGCCGGCGTCATTACCGTTACGCCAAACTTGTTTTTTTTGGGCGCCGTGGTTTGTGCGCAAAGCAACATGGGAGAAATAATGGCAATGAGCATTAATAATTTTTTCATAATCTGTTTGTTTTAAAAGTTAATAAATAATAAACGTTGGGTGGATTTCAATGACAGCGGATAATGAAGTAAATAAATATTTTATCTACACCTGCAGCTTCATGGACGAAGCATGCCTTTAACTGTCCGAATAGAAAGGTTACTTATCGAATAACATAATTGTGGCAATGCCAACTGGGAATAAATTGACTATAGAAAGGAATTGCTTTTATGCGGATGCAGGTATTTTAAAATCAAACAGTATCCTCGTACCGTTTTTAATCTCTTCGCGCATACTGCCACCTAACTGTCGCGTAAGCAATGAAATAAGTTGAGTGCCAAAACCGGTTCCCTTGGTTACCCCACTTTTACCCATACCATTATCGGCCACCTCCAAATAAAGATTGCCATTCTTTTGTTTCTCGAGTTTTATGAGTACGCGTCCATCCCTGCCTTCGGGAAAAGCATATTTGATAGTATTGGTAAGTAATTCATTAACAATGAGGCCGAGTGGCACAGCGGTGTCAATATCTATATCCAGTTTTTCCATTGCCAATTCTATTTTTATCCTTTTTTCAGCGCCAAAAGAATCCAGCACACTTTCACTAAGATTTAAAAAATAATCTTTCATTTCAATGGCATCAAGAGTTTTACCCTGATATAATTTTTGATGTACTATCCCAATAGAATGAACCCTGTTCTGACTTTCCTGCATTGCGTTGCGTGTATTGGGATCCTCTATCTGTGCAGACTGTAACGCGAGCAAACTGGACACCACTTCGAGATTATTTTTTACACGGTGATGTATTTCTTTTAGCAACAATTCATTTTCCGCGTTTTTAGCAGCTAGCAGCATGGTGCGTTTTACCCGAACCCTGTATGTAAGAATGCCAAAGACTATAAATGCTAATAACAAAACCAAGACTCCAATTCCTAAATATTGTATTTTTTTCTGCTCCGAAATTTCTTTATCCTGTGCCGAAATGGTCTCTTCTTTTTTTTGTGTTTCATAACGGGTGAGCATACCCGACATTGTACTGTCACTCTCATTGGAAGCAACACTGTCCCGCAATGCCAGCGCTTTCTTATGATAATCAAGTGCTGAATGGTAATCGCCAAGGTGCTCATAAATATTGCTTACATGTAAGTAATTTTCTATCAGGTT
>JBEPVC010000344.1:0-2628 GCA_041691235.1 Chitinophagaceae bacterium | reverse complement strand
GAATATATTGCCAAACGTGCTACGAAAGATTTCAGGAAAGGAGATGTGCGCATTGATAAAATTGAAGAAGAAACAGATCGTATGGAAAGGTTGCGTGCGGCTGTAAACGAGTTTGATAATTTTCAGCGGCTCATGCGCAAAAATAATTTGTACGATTTTGATGACATGATCAACTGGGTAATAAAAGCATTTGAAGAAAAACCGGATTTACTGTTGCGCTACCAGGAACAATTCCTATACATTTTGGTGGATGAATACCAGGATACAAGCGGCACGCAAAACCGTTTGGTGGAGCTGCTCATTAACTATTGGGATAAGCCTAACGTATTTGTTGTAGGCGATGATGATCAAAGTATTTATCGTTTCCAGGGTGCCAACGTGGAAAACATGAATGTGTTTTCAAAAAGTTATAAAAATGATTTGCTTATCGTTGTGCTGAAAAGTAATTATCGTTCTGTTCAATCTATTCTTGATATTTCCAGAACGTTAATTGATAAAAACAGGGACAGGCTTATTCATAAAAATCCTGAGCTGAATCTTACAAAAGATCTTCAATCGGCTAATGAAAAAATAAAAGATCTTACTCACAAGCCAATCATCCGCAATTATGAAACCCAGCGGCATGAAATGATTGGCATTACACAAGAGGTTGAAAAAATTCTGGCGGAAGGTATTGACCCTAAAAAGATTGGCATTATTTATAAAGAAAATAAATATGGTGAAGAGCTGGCGCAATATCTCAGGCTCTTAAAAATCCCTTATTTCAGTAAACGCAGTTTAAACATCCTGGATATTCCGTTTGCAAAAAAGATCATTTCTATTTTAAGATATCTTTCATTCGAACATGATATTCCTTTTAGCGGTGATGAATTGCTGTTTGAAATTTTACATTATGACTGGTTTAATATTCCACCCATTGAAATTGCGAAAGTAAGCGTTGAGGTTGCAGACCGGTATTTCACAAAGGACAAAACTTCTATAAGAAAATTATTGTGCGAAAGAAGCAAGCAGCCAGTCCGTGATCTTTTCACACAAAGCATGAATGAAGGTTTAAAGAAAGCAAGCATCGCAATGGAAAGCCTTATTTCAAAAGTGCCCAATCTTACGCTGCAAGGCTTGTTTGAATGTATCATTCGCGAAGCCGGTATATTAAATTTTGTAATGAAGAGTGATGAAAAGATTTGGCTGTTGCAGGTACTTACCGGCGTGTTTGATTTTATTAAAGAGGAGACCCATCGCAATCCCAATCTTGATCTGAAGCAGTTAATAAAAATGTTTGATCTTATGCGAAGCGAAGATCTTGCTTTGCCTTTGATTGAAGTAAGCGGTAATGGCAAAGGAGTAAACCTTTTAACGGCGCACGGTTCAAAAGGACTGGAGTTTGAGTATGTTTTCTTTGCGGGCTGCAATGCAGGTTTCTGGGAAAAAAAGAAAAATCCCCGGCGGGGTTATAAATTTCCGGATAATATTTTTACGTCGGTTATAGGTGTGAACGATTATGCTGCTGATGAAGAATTGCGACGCCTTTTTTATGTTGCGCTTACACGTGCCGAACAAAATTTATTTATCTCTTACTGCAGTTTTAAAAACGATGGAAAAGAACAGGAACCATCCATGTTTATTGTTGAAATTTTAGATAATCATGAATTGCAAACTGAAAAAATATTTATTGATAACGCATCCGAAGCTGAGTTCCAAATGTTGCAATATCAAAACGATCATCAGCCTGAGATTGAAAAAATTGAGCAGGAATATATAACAAGTTTGCTGGAAAGGTTTGTGATGAATGTAACTGCATTGAACAACTATTTAAAATGTCCGCTTGAATTTTATTTTAAAAATCTTATTCGTATTCCTTCACCAAAAAATGAAGCAACTGAATTTGGGTCTTCCGTGCATTACGCATTGGAGCAGTTATTCCGTAAGATGCAGGAGAACAATAACAGGTTTCCTGCTAAAGAAGAATTTATTCACGACTTTACTTGGCATATGCATCGCCATCGCGAAAGCTTTACAAAAGAACAATTTGAAAGACGATTGGAATATGGCGAAGAGGTGCTCACTAATTATTATACCAAATATATTTATAGCTGGAATAAAATTGTTGCACTGGAAAGAAATATCAGGAACGTTGTTGTGAATGGAGTGCCGTTAAAAGGAAAGTTAGATAAACTTGAGTTTTCTGGTAAGGAGGTGAATGTGGTAGATTACAAAACAGGTAATGTTGATAACGCAAAAGACAAATTGAAACCACCGCAGGAGAGAATACCTAACGGTGGCGATTACTGGCGGCAGGCTGTATTCTATAAAATATTGCTCGATAATCACAACCGCGATTGGATTGCTATAAGCAGTGAATTTGATTTTATAGAACCGGATAAAAAGAAGAATTATCGTAAAGAAAAAATTTATATAACTCCGGAAGACATTACTACAGTGAAGCAACAAATAAAAATGGTTTGGGATAAAATTCAACAACATGATTTTTATACAGGCTGCGGTAAACCCGATTGTCATTGGTGTGAGTTTGTAAAAACAAACAACATGGCTGTTGCTTTGCATGAATTAACTGAAGAATCTGAAGCGGAGATTTAGAATTATTTTAGGAAGGAGAAAAATCAATATCAG
>JBEPVC010000343.1:0-2636 GCA_041691235.1 Chitinophagaceae bacterium | reverse complement strand
TTGTAAGCCCTGTTGGATTATCGCTTACATCAAAAGTAGCACCACGAAGATTAACCGCATTAATGATGGGCGGTTGGTTCATTACTACTTCATTAGGGGCAAAAATTTCAGGAATACTTGCAGGGTTTTGGGATAAGTTTGATAACAAGGCAGTTTTCTTTGCAATAAGTGCTATAGCAGCTGTTATTGCTTTTTTCTTGTTGTTACCTTTAACCAAGCGCTTAAATAAAGTTGTAGTTGAAGCTGCTGCTATGGATGAATAAGTTTGAATATAAGGTTTTGATTTATATGAAGTTCATATAGTCATACTGCTTACCAAGAATTTCTTTATCATTTGCGTCTAACCATTTACGTAATACAGTGGCATAAACATTTTTGAAATCGACAGTATACTTTAAATCTCCTTCATTTAAATCATTTAGATCGGGCATTGCATTAATTAAACCCTTTTGCTTTAATCCTCCGCCAATTAAAAACATATTATTTGCAGTTCCATGATCCGTTCCGCCACTTGCATTTTGAGCAACCCTGCGTCCAAATTCGCTAAAGGTCATAACCATTACATCGTCGAAACGATTATTCTGTTTTAGATCTTTTACAAAAATATTTATTGCATCATTCAATTCTGTAAACAACCGTTTTTGCTGATTCTCCTGGTTTACATGGGTATCAAAACTTCCGAGGCTCAGGTAATATACTTTTGTATTTATATCACTCATGATAAGCGATGCAATTGTTTTCAAATTTTTTCCTGTTACAGTAGCCGGATACATTTGAGACGATGGCCGCAACTTGCTTTGTTCAAAAATATAATCTGCACTGCTTAATGTTTCACTTAAAGTTTTATAGAGATAATCAACCGTTTCTTCTCCTTTTTCATGCGCCGCATTTATTTCTTTAAAATATTTTTCGTGACTGGTATTATAAAGACGTTTGGGATCTTTTACAGCAAGGCCTTTATTGTTTTCTCCTTTTAAAGCGAGACTAAGCACATCATCTACTTCAAGCGCTTGGGTTGGTTTCCCGCAGCCATTGCATTGCGCATCAAGATAGCGACCAAGCCAGCCTGTATAAATATACTTATCGCTATCACTTCCACTTTGCCATATATCCATACTTCTGAAATGAGACCGATCAGGATTAGGATACCCTACACTATTCATTATACCAAGACTTCCGTCATCAAATAATTCTTTAAACGCGGGCAACGCAGGATTAATCCCTACATCAGCAGTTAGTATTAATGCTTTATCTTTTTCTATTCCAAGCTTCGGTCTTGATTTATAATAAATATCATTGCGAATTGGAATCACGGTATTAAGGCCATCATTTCCACCGCTGAATTGCAAAACTACCAGCACCTTATTTCCCGGTGGCACTATGGCATTTCCATCAAAGGCTTTAAGAAACTTGGGCATCATTAAAGATGCTGTAGCCAAAGACCCTATCTGTAAAAATTCTTTTCGTTTGAATAGCATAATTTATAGCATTACTTTTTATTCAGCATAGTTGATATTCCGGTGTGCTCATCAATTCAACAATTGTAGTTTTAATATATCCATCTCTTGCCTGCTTATCTACATACTTATCAAGAATATTTTGATCTATTTTACTTTTTGTTTGCAACACCACATCACTTATTTTTTGTCCAAGATTTTCCTTTGATGTTTTATCAAAAACTTTTGTAACCGAATCCCAACCCACTGTTACGCTAACCTGGCGCGCTTTTTCTTTTGCATCAACACCTTCCATACCCATCATGGTATCATCATCATCTTTTGGCTTAATAACAAAGTCATCAGCATTCGTAAGAATTTGCGGAATTCTTAATCGCAACATTAACGCACTACTGTCAATCCAGTTTTTGCCGCCCGGCCAGCCGGCAACGTTTGGTGGATAAAATAAAATTTGACCCAATGCCCGCTGAAATAATAATTGAACTTCAGGCTTATCAAGTTCCATTGGAAGAAGCCTCCTGATACCAACAAGCAATTCAACCGGTGACTTAATTCTTGTTCCAATATTTTTTTCATCATAAAACCATTGACTTTTATAAATCGCTTCCAACAACTTTTTTATATCATAATTACTTTGATAAAATATTGCAGACAATGTTTCTACTTTTTCATTATCCACATTATCGTTTACAAAATATTTATAGATTTTTTGTGTAATGAATTTTGCCGTTTGCTTTTGTTCCAATAAAATATTAATGATATCATCTCCGTCAAAATTTCCTGTTTTGCCAAGAAAAGTTTTTTTGCCATTGTCATGCAAAAACGGTCGGTTTATAAATTCGCCTTTTAAATTAAACCCCCAGCCTGTGAAAGCTCTTGCGCCTTCCTTTACATCGTCTTCGCTATAATTACCGCGGCCCATTGTAAAAAGCTCCATCACTTCTCTTGCAAAATTTTCATTGGGATGTTGCTTTTTATTTTGCTGATTATTTAAGAAGGAAAGCATGGAAGGGCTTTTGCTTACCTCGCTTAGCAAATCACCAAAATTTCCTAATGCATTTTCACGAATAGTATTTAAAAGTTGTTGCTGAAAAAAAATATTAATTACGCGGCATGCAAAATGCCCATGCCAGAAAAGGCTCATCTTTTCACGCAGCTGTGCCTCACTGTTTATCATTT
>JBEPVC010000342.1:0-2638 GCA_041691235.1 Chitinophagaceae bacterium | reverse complement strand
AGCTTATTGTAAAAAAGATCATATTCATCTTCCCCAAGTGATCTTTTTAATATTTGTGGATCGGAAGGAAGCATGTCCATATTAATAATATCAGGATAGCCATCATTGTTTACATCTGCAACATCAACGCCCATGCTAAATTGAGCAGTATGCATCATGCAACTTGTAAGATCTTCTTTAAATGTCCCGTTGTGTTGGTTAATATATAGATAATCATTTTCATGAAAATCATTAGCAACGTAGATATCGGGGTAACCATCCAGGTCAATATCAGATACATCAATTCCCAAACCATAACCTAAGACAGAACTATGAATTCCGGTTTCGTTTGTAACCTCTGTGAAAGTATTATCACCATTATTGCGATACATACGATCGCCAGAAAGCGGGCTTTTTTTGGCAAGCATTTGTTCACGTATGCCAAATGTGCCGTTTTGATGAATAGAATGATTTAACAGGTACATGTCCAGGTCGCCATCGCCATCATAATCAAAGAAAACAGCCTGTGTGCAAAACCCTTTGAAATCGAGTCCATATTCATGAGCTTCGTCTTTATAAAACGGAACTCCATTTTTATCAATTCCCTGGCAAATGAGCAATTGATTCTTACTGTCTAAAGTTTCGTATTCGCCAACTCTGCAAATGTAAATGTCGAGTAATCCGTCATTATTAATATCTACTACTGATACACCCGTTGACCAGCCACCATCCTGGGGAATTTTCGCTTCAGTTGTTACATCTTCAAATTGCAAATTTCCTTTATTCAAAAATAGTTTATCATCGCTTTGATTGGCTGCAAAAAATAAATCTATTTTACCATCATTGTTAAAATCTCCTGCGCCAATTCCGGCACCGTTATAAAAATAGAGGTACTTAAAAATATTAAATTGTTGCGTTGGGTTTAGTTTGTTAGTAAAGTGTAAACCCGTTTTAGAATCATCTAAAGTTTCGAATACTGGTTGAATAGTTGTCTTCGATTTACATGCTGAAAAAAAAATTAAAGCGATTACCAAAAATCTATAACAAAGCACACTTGAAAAAGTGTGACGCTGTAATTGTCGTCTACGCCAACCGTTATAAAGGAATTGTTTTCCCTGGTTCATAGTTTCTTTTATCGCCTGGTGTTCAGATTTACGTTTAATTTATTATTAATGTGATACAAAGCAGGGTAATCATTATTTAATAAGAACAGAATGTTATTGTTACCCTTGCCGGGTATTTCAACAATGTCTCTTACCTGGCCCACCACATTTAATCCCGATTGCGCCGGACCGACCCAAGTGAACCCGCCGCTGCCATCGTTTAACAATACATCTCCAAAGCTTGCATCCAGCCGTTCGAATTGAGGAATGAATCCATATTGGTTTCCACCTAAAATTAAATCAGGCTTCCCGTCATTATTAATATCCATACAATGAACTGCGTTTACCGATGAAAGCTGTATCATGACTGGTAATTTTTGAATAGTAAAATTTCCATTGCCTCTGTTTATGGCCACACACGATGAAGGATAATCGAATTTTTTTACCTCACATTTTTTTATCACATCAGCAGAAAATAATTCCTGTATTGATTTATTAGCATAATCTTCATGCTTTAGATTTTGCTTTTTTATTGAAGGTATCTGATCCTGCAAATCATGTTTTAGGAATACAGGCATATCTTTTCCATTAATAGTGTAGGTGAGTATTTTATCAAGACTATTATTTTGATTAAAGTCGTTAATCCATAATTTAACGGGGTTAGCCGAATCAGGACGGAGGTAAAAGTTTTCACCAATATTTCCTAAAATCAAATCTTCACGCCCATCTCCATTCAAATCAGCAGCAGCAAGTGTTTGCCACCAGCCAAATAAATTATTAAGGTTGGACTTGACTTCAACAAAATGATCGCCATTGTATGAAAAAATTCGCGGCGACATCCATTCACCGGTAATTATTAACTCTTTACTACTATCTCCTGAAACATTTGCCCACACTGCGCCAGTGACCATGCCAATTTTTGCAATATCAGGATTTTTTGTTTTTGCAATATCTGTAAAATGCCCGTTTCCATCATTTACAAATAAAAAGCTTGAAGGAGATTCACCATATTCTCTTGGAACACTTCTTCCGCCAACAAAGAGATCAGGATATCCGTCATGATTAAAGTCGTAAGCAACAGCAACCCCTGTATTCATTCCATTCGGAGGAAATGCATTAACATCTATTGTAAAATTTCCTTTTCCATCATTTTTAAATAACCTGCTTTGCATTTGCCTCGTAAAAGACTGTTTATTATTTCCACCAGGGCCAACAAAAAGATCAAGATCTCCGTCATGGTCGGCATCAAAAAATAAGACGGCTTCATCTTCGAAATCCAGGAATTGATCAAATGCTGGTTCTTGTTTTTTTATAAATTTTCCCTCAGGCGTTTGAAGATATAATTGCCCTGGATGTCCTTCAGTTCCACCTATATAAATGTCTTCCAATCCATCACCATTAACGTCACCTACGGCGGCTTTGGGTCCTTCTCTTGAAAGCATTTCAGGAATATTTCTTTCATAATAAAAATCCACATTATCATCTTCCTGGTGTTTCTCAAAATTATTTTTATCGGAAACAAATAGAGTTGGCTTTGAAGAAGCAAAAGTTGTATC
>JBEPVC010000341.1:0-2648 GCA_041691235.1 Chitinophagaceae bacterium | reverse complement strand
CAAATAGAATGGACAGCGCAGCAGGAAATAAATATAGACAGGTATGAAATAGAGAAATCACCAAACGGGCAACAATTTATAAAATTGGGAACTATTCCCGCAAAAGGTAATAGCAGTGCGGTGATTAAGTATAACCTGTTTGATGCTAATCCCTTTAAAGGTGCAAATTTTTACAGGATAAAAATAGTTGAGAAGGAGCAGGTAACTTATAGCCAGGTCTTAAAAGTAAATATTACCAATACCCCTGGAAATATAATAACCATTGCGCCTAATCCTGTAAATGGTAATACGATTACATTACAAATAAACCTGCAGAAAGGAGCTTATGATGTAAGCCTGGTTAATAATCTGGGTCAGCAAATACTATTCAAAAAAATATATCATGCCGGTGGCTCAGCAACTGAAAGTATTGAATCCCATTCTAAAATTTCAAGAGGGATTTACCAGCTAAGAATCACTGGAGAAGGCGTAAATATTATTAAGCAGGTAATAAAAAATTAAATTATATTTTTATCATTTAGTTTTTTCGTAAGAAGTATATATTAGTAATTCTGATAAATCCATCTTGTTGGAAACTTTTGATTAAAGACTAGAATAAGTCTTCTGCTTCTTATTATCAATTTAAAGAAATAACAGTATTTGGTTGGTCTAAAAAATTTAGTTCATTTACATGGTTCTGATTATATTCTATGATAAAATTATTAATCCCTTTGCCAAGTATTATTGAAAAATATTTTTGCTGAATAAGTTCAAGCATATTTAAAAAAAGAAAAATAGCATGAATACGATTCTCTGAGATATCAAATATTTTTTCAAAAGATATTGTTTTTTCCTTTTTAACCAGCTCAATCATATATTTCCTGCTTCCCTCCATAGTGTAATCATACTGAACAACCGTATGTACCGGCTGGTGTCTTTTTTCATGCAGGCGTTGGGCAACTTTTTCAAAGGCCTTCATGAGTTTAAACAATGATACAGCCTGAATTTCAGTTCCCTCGCCTGCCTCTTCCCCAATTTTAAAAAGTTCTTCCTGTATATTACCACGTTTAACCATCAGCATTCGCAATGCTTCCAGCTCACTCATTTTTACTGCAGCTTCCTTAAATCTTTTATACTCCAGAATTTTATCAATTAATTCCTGGCGGGGATCAATTTCATTTCCTTCCGGATCAATTTCTTTTCTTGGCAAAAGCATTTTTGCTTTTATGCGCATTAGCGTACTGATAAACAAAATAAACTCGCTGCTAAGCTCTATGTTAAGCAATTCGTGTTTATGTATATGGTCAAGAAATTCGTTGGTAATTTTTGTAATAGGAATATTATAAATATCAAGCTCATCTCTTTCTATAAAAAAAAGTAACAAATCAAAAGGGCCTTCAAACTGCGGTAATTTTATCTGGTATATTTCGGTATTCATTTTTTAAAATCTTTGTCAATTTATTATTTCACCATTCAAATTAAAAAGAAAATCCCGATGATACATCATCGGGATAATAAAGTTACCGCATAATTTACTTACTCATTTTTTCGTGCATTCTTCTATGCATTTTATTTTTCTTATCTCTAAAATTGGCGCTTACTCCTATCCCAAGGATTGACTTTGATTGAAGCGCTGGGTGATTTTTAAAATAACCAAACTTTTTTATATCATCATCATAGGCGAGGTCAAAGCTGTAAACAGCATTCAGCCAACTGTTCACCCGCAGAAAAAAAGTATTCGTCCAGAAAACATCTACATTTTGAGGTTTACTGTGGGTTATATCAGAAAATAAATCAAGCCTCCCTGTGTACATAACATTCTTACAAATTTCTTTATTGTACGCTGCTGAAATATAAGGCCCTACTTGTATTTGTATAGTTCGTTGGGGATCTACACCATACATTTCTGCCACTGATCTTTCCTGTGTTGATGGATTTTTTTCATTTATCATGCTGCCCGGAATAATACCACCCTGGAAGACGTAACTGTACGGCGCATTAGAAACTATTACACCACGAATACCCAGTGCCGTTGCATATAAGTCGAAACCTTTATCATGATAATTTACACCAACCGGAGCCAATGTTATATAAGCAGGTGCAAAAAAGCCAGACGTTCTTCTCTTAATTCCCTGGTTAAGATAATCACGATCGTAGCCGTTGGAGAATTGCGATCTAAAATTGAACGCTCCTCCTATTCCAATGTTTAAATTCTTCTTTGTATTTTTTCCAACTGTTGAAAAAAGATCAATCTTGTCATCATTTTTTATGGTAGAATATTCATCAGTATTTATAATGCCATAGGAAGCAGTTAACGCATTATTAAAATACCATCTTCCCTTAGTGCTGTTTGCATATGCGTTAAAAAAAGCATTGGCAGAAATTGAAAAAACATCACTTCCTGAAGCCCAGTTTTTACTTCCGGCCTGCCCCAGGAACAATGAGATTCTTGCACCTTTTTTCCAAATAGCCTTATCGGAAGTTGAAGCTGCTACCTTTTTATGCTGATTATTTTTTTGAGAAAATCCACAAAAGCAGATTGAAAGCAAAAGGAAAAAGAAGAAAAGTTTTTTCATTAGATTGGTATTATTAAACATTTTACATAGCAGTATCATCCGCAAAAAGGTATCTACGAAAATAGCATATTTTTTCTAACGCAGAACAATACT
>JBEPVC010000340.1:0-2651 GCA_041691235.1 Chitinophagaceae bacterium | reverse complement strand
AGAAAAGCAGGCCAGGCAAGCTGACCGCAGAGATGAATGTTTCCGGGGTTACTTCGGCAAAATATATTTCCCCGCTTTTATTATTGTCATTTATTGAAAACATTTTTGATTTTTTTTTACATGAAAATCAAAAGCCTTCTTTAAAATTGTATATAACGGTTGAGGATACACGCCTGGATTACCAGCTTTATTGCACGGGGTTTTCAGTTAAACCCGGGGATGTTGTAAAAGAGAAATTTGCAAATCTTGAAAAGCAACTCCTTATTATTTATCCCGGCACACACCATTTGGAAATATTAAGCGATGCAGAAAACATTACCATTATGCTAAGCTTGCCTTTATATGCTGATTTTACAAACGAAAGGGAGAATGCAACCATACAAAATGAAATGCATGAACTTTTATAATGCCATATTTTCTGAGAAACCGGCATACAGGATTATGCGGCATTTCGCATTTTGGCTGGCTGTATTTGTATATCACTGCATTCGCCTTAGCCTGTTTTTCCCCCCGGATCATTATAGCGAAAGCATACCATCCATTGTGAAAGGAGCTTTAACATGGGGCATATTTGTTAATATGATAATCTCCTATACAGTAATTTTTTACCTGCTTCCGAGATTTTTTATGAAAAGGAAATACCTTCTTTTCACAATATCCCTAATGCTTTTATTTGCTATAGCATCTATGTTGGGCTTGCTAACCACTATGGTAAACAGTCCAATGGCAAATGCTATTGGTTTTTCAAAACAACAATCGTTTATGTTTTCTAAAGCTACTGCTATAAGAATTTTAGGGAATCCGCCAATTATTCTTTTATCATTATTATCGCTAAAAAAAATAAAAGACTGGTTCCTGAAGCAGCACCAGAACAAAATACTTGCCCGTGAAAACAGCAACGCCGAGCTTCAATTATTAAAAGCACAGATACACCCGCATTTTTTGTTTAATACCTTAAACAATATTTACTTTTTTATACTTTCAGAACCGGTAAAAGCAGAAAATCTTGTAGATAAGCTGGAGAACCTTCTTTACTACATGATTAATGAATGCAATGCGCCCGTTGTGCCTTTGCAAAAGGAAATAAATATGATTACTGATTATTTTGAGCTGGAAAAGGTGCGTTATGATGGCCTCGATATTGAATTAAAAATTGCCGGAGATTCCACAAACAAAATGATTGAACCATTGCTGATGATCCCATTTATTGAAAACAGCTTTAAACATGGCACTAGCAAAATGTTGCGTGATCCCTGGATAAAGTTATTTTTGCAAATTGATACGGATATGCTTCATTTCAGTTTAGCCAATAACAAACCTGCGGAAATTGCTACAGCTAAAAATTCAGGAATTGGTTTAAATAATGTAAAAAAAAGGCTTGCTTTATTGCACCCTAAAAATCATTATTTACATATTGAACCAACGCCCAATTCTTTTACCGTGAATATGCAGATACCTTTGAAATAAAGAATAGTTATTTGAGCATGAACATTTAATTTGTAATCTTAATAACCAAACATTGCAAAATTACCGGCCAATAAGCTGCATTGCTGTCGATGATGAACCGCCTGCGCTAAAGCTTATAGAGAAATATATAAATTCTGTTCCGCTTCTTGATCTAAAAGGTACTTGTGGCAATGCGGTGGATGCGCTTACCTTATTGCAACACAATTCTATTGATCTTTTGTTTCTTGATATTCAAATGCCGCAGATACTGGGAACAGATTTTATGCGAAGCCTGCGTAATCCGCCCAGGGTAATATTTACAACTGCTTTTAGAAAATTTGCCGTAGAAGGGTTTGACCTGGATGCTGTAGATTATTTATTAAAGCCAATTTCATTTGAAAGATTTCTTAAAGCAGTAAATAAAATAATGAAAACAGATCTCGTTGCTGAAGAAAGAAGTTTATTTGTCAATACACCTGAAAAGGAAAACGAAAAGAACTTTATTTATTTACGGGCTGACAGGAAAAACATAAAAGTGAATCTTGATGATTTGCTGTTTATTGAAAGCCTGAAAAACTATATAAAAGTAGTTACAAAAGATAAAACTATCGTAACAAAATATCCCATTTCTATGCTTGAAGAAAATCTACCTTCATCATTTATACGCATTCACCGATCCTTTATAATAGCAAAAAATAAAATTGAAGCCTTCAACCATGATTACATACAGGTAGGCAAATACGAATTACCCGTAAGCAGGAGCTACAGACATGAAGTAGAGAAAATTTTCAAAACCATGTTAAATAAATGAAAAGATAACTGGTCGACACAACATGAGATATTTAACAATTACCCTAATTGTTTAACTAATGTTTACAACTGCTATTGCACAAATAAAACTTATTTACTAAATTTATTTCCGGAAGATACGAGGTACCTTAATTTTATCATCCTAAATAATCCCAAATGAAAAACTTCATTCGCCCACTGTCAAAAAGCATGTTATCAAAACTGCATCATTGCAGGAAACTTGAACTGGAAGGCAAACTGTGCACTATCAAGGAGTTTACAGACTCTTTATCCAACTTATACAGGAGTGGCTATGTAGAATTTAAAAAAGCACTCATAAACGGCAAGGAAATAATCGCTGTATTTGTAACGGCTGCGGGCCTGCAGCACATTGAATATTTACAGCAAAACTGAAA
>JBEPVC010000339.1:0-2662 GCA_041691235.1 Chitinophagaceae bacterium | reverse complement strand
ATGTTTGCATTTATAATTTTCGACAGGAACAATAACAAACTGTTTATTGCAAGAGACCATTTTGGAATTAAGCCTTTATATTGGTTTCATGATGATGATAAAATAGTTTTTGGAAGTGAGATAAAAGCTCTTTTGGCTCATCCTGAAATTCCAGCGGAATCAGATACAGATAATCTATATGAATACCTCACTTTCCAGTTTGTAATGGGAGAAGGTACTATGTTCAAAAATATTTTTACTGTTCAGCCAGGTCATTACATGACGATTGATCTTAAATCATGGTATACCAAATCTGTAAAATATTGGGAACCAAATTTTAATTTAGATCAATATCATACCGAAGAATATTTTATAGCTGAGCTTCGAAAAATTCTTAATGAAACTATTTCACAACAATTAAGAAGTGATGTTCCTATAGGTACTTATTTAAGTGGGGGCATTGATTCTTCTTTTGTAACAGTAATGGCTTCAAAATTTCTTGATAAACCTATCAAATCTTTTAGCGGAGCTTTTAAAGAAGGTCCGGAATTTAATGAACTTCATTATGCCCGCATTGCATCAAATGCAGCAAAGGCTGAGTTGTACGAAATTTTTCCAACGGAGCAGGAGTTTATTGATTTGATGCCAAAATTAATTTATCACCTTGACGAACCTGTTGCTGGTCCGGGGCTTTTCCCACAATACATCGTTTCAAGATTTGCTTCAAAACATGTAAAAGTAATTTTAGGCGGCCAGGGCGGAGATGAAATTTTTGGTGGCTATGCAAGGTATATGGTTGCTTATCTTGAGCAGGCTGTAAAAGGTGCAATAAACGAAACCAATGAAGAAGAAGAACACATTGTTTCACTAAGTTCTATTCTTCCTAATCTTCCTGCATTGAAGCAATATGTTCCTATGATAAAAACCTTCTGGAAAGATGGAGCGTTTGAACCCATGGATCGAAGATATTTTAACCTCTTAAACCGGATGGGATCAACAAGCAGTTTTCTCCATCCCGAATTAGTTCAGCAATGTAAAAACGAAAAAATATTTACAAAGTTTTCAGGATATTTTAATAATCCTGATACAAAAAGCTATTTTAATAAGATGACTCATTTTGATATGTATGGAAGCCTGCCGGGTTTATTGCAGGTTGAGGACCGGGTTAGTATGTCTGTTTCAATTGAATCAAGAGTTCCACTTCTCGACAGGAGAATTGTTGATCTCATTTCAAGAATGCCGGCGGGAATGAAATTCAAAGGAGGGGAAATGAAATATTTATTAAAAAGAACGATAAAAGACATTATGCCGGCTGAAATAATGAACCGAAAAGACAAAATGGGATTTCCTGTTCCTTTGCATATATGGTCAAAAAATAAAGCAAAGGATTTTATTATGGATGTTCTGTTATCAAAAAAAGCAAAAGAAAGAAACATAATAAACACAAAATACATAGAGACATTGATAAGCTCCGAACAACCATTCAGCAGGGGTTTGTGGGGCCTTCTATCTTTAGAATTATGGTACAATCAATTTATTGATAAATAGATTTTTAAAAAAAATAAAATAAATTTAATCACCAATAATTTTTAATCACCAATTTTTAACCACTAAATTTTTTTTAAATGAATTCAAACTCAGCCCCTATCAATGCAGACTCATGGAAAATTGAGAAAATCGGGGTTATTGGGCCCGGTATTGTTGGAATGCCAATGGCCGCTATGTTTGCAAATGCAAAAATCAAAATTGGCAGTGACCTGCCTGCTAAAGTAGTTGTCGTACAAAGAGCTTCTAAAAATTCCGGTTGGAAGGTTGACTCTATCAATAATGGCAAATCTGTAATTGGTGGTATTGAGCCTGAGCTTGATGATATTACAAGCGAGGCTGTAAAAGCAGGAAATCTTTCCGCAAGTTCAGATTTTTCTGTTCTGTCAGATGCTGATGTTATATTAGTATCTATTCAAACTGATAAAAAAGAAAATGGTTTTGAACCTGATTATGGGCCAATGTTTGGCGGTCTTGAAAAATTAGGCGAAGCGTTAAAAAATAAACCGGCTTCAAAAATCCCATTGATTATTATTGAGTCAACGCTTGCTCCTACTACTATGGATACTTTATTCAGAGAGCATTTTAAGAAATATGGATTGGAAGAAGGAAAAGATATTCTTTTAGGAAATAGTCCAAACCGTGTAATGCCTGGAAGGCTTGTTGAAAGAATCCGTGAATCAGATAAGCTTGCCGGCGGCCTGCATCCTGAAACACCAAAACTTATTTCAAAACTTTACAAGCATATCGTAACTAAAGGTGAGGTTTTTCAAACAAACAGCCTTACTGCAGAAATTGTAAAGACACTCGAGAATGCGTATCGTGATGTAAGGATTGCGTTCTCAACGGAAGTAGTAAGATACTGTGATGAAAACAACATTGATTTTTATAAAGTAAGAGACAAAGTAAACACCATGCTTTCTCAATCGGATAAAGCTACAAGTGATCCTAATGCTGTACCAAGTGGCGGTTTGCTTATTCCAATGCTTGGAGTAGGCGGCCATTGCCTTCCTAAAGATGGAATTCTTCTTTGGTGGAGAAATACGCAAAAAGGAAATGATACCACAAAGAGTTTAATTCTTGAATCAAGATTGATCAATGATGAATCACCTTCCTATACTTTTAAGCAGGCAGAAAA
>JBEPVC010000338.1:0-2662 GCA_041691235.1 Chitinophagaceae bacterium | reverse complement strand
AAAATTAATCTATGAAAAAAAATAAAATTTTAGTAAACATAATTATTGTAACGTTAGTAATTATTTTCTTTGGATGTTCTAAAGGTTCATCGGGCTCTGGTGGTAACAATCCTCCTCCGCCACCCCCACCTCCGCCGCCTGGCACCAACGATGTTGATTTCTGGCTTACAAAAAATGATCAATCTGCTCTGTTACAAAAACAAACCACAATTCTTTCTTTTGGAACAGTAAGCAACAGCAACACTTTTATTGATATCGATACTACACAAACTTATCAGACAATTGATGGCTTTGGTTATACATTAACCGGCGGAAGCGCAACTGTTATCAATACGTTGGGCTCTTCTGATAAATCCAATTTGTTAAAAGAGTTGTTTGGCAATGATGCAAACTCAATTGGAATAAGTTACTTACGGATAAGCATAGGTGCTTCTGATTTAAATGCCTCAGTTTTTAGTTATGATGATGTTGCTGCGGGGCAAACTGATCTCAATCTTGATCATTTTTCGCTGGCTCCTGATGAAACAGATTTAATTCCGCTTTTAAAAGAAATTCTTCTTATCAACCCAAACATAAAAATTTTAGCATGTCCATGGAGCCCGCCGGTTTGGATGAAAGATAACGGCAGTTCAATTGGCGGAAGCTTGCAAACCCAGTATTATGATGTGTATTCAAAATATTTTGTAAAATATATTCAGCAGATGAAGGCTGAAGGAATTACCATTGATGCTGTTACTCCACAGAATGAGCCATTAAATCCCGGTAACAATCCGAGTTTATCAATGGATGCAACAGCAGAAGCTAATTTTATAAAAAATAATCTTGGACCTGCATTTCAATCTGCAAGCATTACTACAAAAATTATTGCTTACGATCATAATTGCGATCGTCCTGATTACCCGTTGGCAATTTTGAATGATGCTGCTGCGGCTGCATTTGTAAATGGC
This sequence comes from Chitinophagaceae bacterium, assembly GCA_041691235.1. Lineage (GTDB taxonomy): Bacteria > Bacteroidota > Bacteroidia > Chitinophagales > Chitinophagaceae > Ginsengibacter. The sequence continues at coordinate 1,715 of JBEPVC010000338.1, read as the reverse complement.
TCTGCATTTCACTTGTATGCAGGAAGCATCAGCGCGTTATCACAAGTACATGATGCGCACCCTGATAAAGCTGTATATTTTACCGAACAATACACTTCATCAACGGCAGACTTTGGTGGCGATCTTAAATGGCATGTAAAAAATGTAGTCATTGGTTCCATGCGCAATTGGAGCAGGACTGCGCTTGAGTGGAATCTCGCAAACGATCCATCTTACAATCCTCACACTTCCGGGGGATGTACTCAATGTAAAGGCGCATTAACAATAGGAACATCAGTTGCAAGAAATGTTGGCTACTATATTATTGCGCATGCTTCTAAGTTTGTTCCTGCAGGCTCTGTACGTATTTCAAGCGCTACAACAGGAACTTTGCAAAATGTTGCTTTTAAAACTCCTTCCGGAAAAAAAGTTTTACTTGTTGAAAATGATGGCGCATCTGATCAAGCTTTTAATCTTCGCTTTAATGGTAAGTGGGTTACAACAACTGTACCTGCTGGTGGGGTGGCAACTTATATTTGGAATTAAATTTTCAATGATTAATATTTAAAAATGAAAAAGTATTTTTTTGTCTTTGCTCTTTTGGCAGCAAATATATCAGATGCTCAAATGAAGCAACCTGCAATGAAATCGAAGGCCTTTTCTACAATAGGAAAGAAGGTGATTGTTTATACAACTGCAGATAGTACTGATTACAGGCTTTCTGCAACTGATACCATTATGTTCAAGCATATGGGCCAGCCTTTCGAAACACAAATTTGTGTATTTGTCGATCCTTCAAAGACATTCCAGGAAATTTTAGGAATTGGCGGTGCATTAACTGATGCTTCAGCAGAAACATTTGCCAAACTACCAAAGGATAAGCAGCAGGAACTGTTGAAAGCTTATTATGATGTTAATAACGGCATAGGCTACACGCTGGCAAGAACGAACATTATGAGTTGCGACTTCAGTAGCGCCAGTTATAGTTATATAAAAGAAGGAGATAAAGATCTAAAAACTTTTAGCGTTCAACATGATGAGCAATATCGCATTCCTTTTATAAAGCAGGCAATTGCTGCAGCAGGTGGAAAGCTTACATTATTTGCAAGCCCGTGGAGCCCGCCTGCGTTTATGAAAGATAGTAATAGTGTATTGAATGGTGGAAAATTATTACCGGCTTATTATCAAAGCTGGGCAAATTTTTATGGAAAGTTTATTAATGCTTATAAAAAAGAAGGACTTCCAATTTGGGGGATTACGATACAAAATGAACCGATGGCAAAACAAAAATGGGAATCCTGTATTTACACCGCGGAAGAAGAACGGGATTTCTTAAAAAATTATCTCGGGCCAACTATGCAAAAGAATGGATTAGGAGATAAAAAAGTAATTGTGTGGGATCATAACCGGGATTTGATTTATCAGCGTGCAAGTACTTTATTGGAAGATCCTGAAGCAGCCAAATATGCATGGGGCGTGGGTTTTCACTGGTATGAGGATTGGAGTGGCGGCAGCCAGGTATTTGATAATGTAGAAAGAGTGCATGAAAGTTTCCCTGACAAAAATTTAATTTTCACAGAAGGCTGTAACGATAAATTTAAAATTGACAGTATTAAAAACTGGACGCTCGGTGAACGTTATGGACACAGCATGATCAATGATTTTAATAACGGTACTGTCGGATGGACAGATTGGAATATTTTATTAGATGAAACAGGCGGTCCAAATCATGTTGG
>JBEPVC010000337.1:0-2666 GCA_041691235.1 Chitinophagaceae bacterium | reverse complement strand
AATAAATTTAAAGGAAAGAATTTTGTATTTGATGGCAGGCTGGGAGAGATGGTGGGTGATGAAGTCATAAGTCGTTGCCACCAATGTGGTGAACCTTGCGATACGCATACAAACTGCGCAAATGAAGGTTGTCATTTACTTTTTATACAATGCAGATCCTGCGCTGAAAAATATGGTGGCTGCTGCTCGGCAGAATGTAAAGCCACTCATAATTTACCGGAAGATGAAAAAAAGAAATTGCGCAAAGGTGTAAAAAATGGAATTATGGTTTTTAATAAATCTAGAAAGCGTATGGATAAATTGAGCGACAAATAATTATTCTAAATTCCCAAGCGCATCTTTAATTCTCTCTTCAGTTTCTTCCTTACCCAAATCTTCAGGCTTAAATTTTTCTCCAATAATTTTTTCATAAAGCTCAATATAACGGTCACGGATAACTGCAATCCATTCTTCGCTCATTCCGGGAACCTGCTGTCCTTCCTTTCCCATAAAATTATTTTCGATCAGCCATTCTCTTACAAATTCCTTGCTTAGTTGTTTTTGTTTTTCGCTCTTTGATTGCCTTTCTTCAAATCCATCTGCATAAAAATAGCGTGAGCTGTCAGGAGTATGAATTTCATCTATTAAAATAATTTCATCATTCAATTTCCCGAATTCATACTTTGTATCTACGAGTATCAATCCTCTTTTCGCTGCAATTTCTTTTCCTCTTGCAAAAAGCTTTAAAGCATAGTCTTCGAGCACTTCATAATCTTCTTTTGAAACGATTCCTCTTTTAATAATTTCTTCTTTACTTATATCTTCATCGTGCCCTTCCGCAGCTTTTGTAGATGGCGTTATTATTGGCTCAGGAAAATAATCATTTTCTTTTAAGCCTTCAGGAAGCGTCACTCCGCATAAAATTCTTTTACCCGATGAGTAAGTTCGCCAGGCGTGGCCTGTGCAGTTTCCGCGTATAACCATTTCTACTTTAAACGGCGTGCATTGTAAACCAATAGAAACATTAGGCGCGGGTGTATTTAGTAACCAGTTTTTGCAAATATCTTTTGTAGCATTAAGCATATAAGCGGCCACCTGGTTAAGCACCTGGCCTTTATATGGAATTGGCTTTGGAAGAACAACATCAAATGCAGAAATGCGATCACTTGCAATCATTACAAGCCATCGATTATCAATTGTAAAAACATCTCTTACTTTCCCTTTATAAAAGCCCGTTTGCTTTGGAAAAAAATAATTATCCATATTATTGATTGAGTTTCAAAAATACTTTATAAACTTTTATATTTTAAAAGGGTATAAGTTTTTAAAGAATATTTTCCAAACCACCATAACAATGCTTATTTTGCTTTCAATATTATAAACCAAAACGAATGCTATGAGAAAAAATTTCAGTTTTTATATTTTTTTGATCATTGCCAACATCTTCTCGATTAATGCATTTGCTCAAAACACCACCATAAATGGAAATGTAAAAAACAGCACATCGGGCGATGTAGTGCCGGCGGTGTCGATAACTGTAAAAGGCACGGGAGCCGGAACCTATACTGATGACAGAGGCAACTTTAAATTAACAAACCTCAAATCACTGCCACTTACTCTCATTGTATCATCCGTTGGTTACGAGCTGAAAGAAATATCCGTTAGCAATGCTTCAGAATTCATAAATATTTCGCTCGCTCCTGCAAGCACGCTCGGACAAGAAGTAGTAATTGCTGCAACGCGTACTCCTTCGAGGATTTTAGAATCGCCGGTAACAATTGAAAGAATAAGTGCCGCCAATATTCGTAATACAGCAGCAGTTTCTTATTATGATATGATTGGAAAATTAAAAGGAGTTGACGTTGTAACTTCTTCTCTTACTTTTTCAACACCCAGCACAAGAGGCTTCAATGGAAGCGGCAGTGTAAGGGTAAACCAGATTGTTGATGGAATGGATAACCAGGCACCTGGATTAAATTTTTCTGTGGGCAGTGTTGTTGGCTTAACAGAACTGGATGTTGAAAGTGTAGAACTACTACCGGGAGCATCTTCTGCATTGTACGGCCCGGGCGGTATGAATGGCGCAATAATCATAAACAGTAAAGATCCATTCAAATACCAGGGGCTTTCATTCCAGGTAAAAACCGGTATAATGAATGTTGATAATAAAGACAACAGCGCTTCTCCATATTATAACTGGTCATTACGATGGGCAAAAAAAGTGAGTGACAAATTCGCTTTTAAAATCGGCGCCGAATTGATCCAGGCGAAAGATTGGGTAGCAAATGATTATCGCAATTATGATCGTTTGGCAACGACAGGAGGTATAAAAAATGGCACAAGAGAAACCGATCCCAATTATGATGGAATAAATGTTTATGGTGATGAAACTTCGCAGGATATTAAAAAGCTTGTATTGAATCCTCTTGCCCAACAGGCGCCTTTTTATGCTCCTTACATTAATGCAATGCCTTCATCAATTCTTGTTTCCAGAACAGGTTATGAAGAAAGAAATGTTTTGAATCCGAATACTGTAGATTTTAAATTATCAGGTGAGGTGAGCTATAAGTTATCTCAAAGAACTTCTTTAAATGCCGAAGGATACTGGGGCACCGGTAATTCTGTTTATACCGGCAGTGATCGTTATTCTTTTTTGAATTTAAAAATAGGCCAATACAAAATTGAAC
>JBEPVC010000336.1:0-2681 GCA_041691235.1 Chitinophagaceae bacterium | reverse complement strand
TAGCTTTTGGTTTGTTTTTGCAAATTGATTAAAATTAAAATCAATCTCTATTTTTTGTCTAAAGTTATTTAATTCTTTTACAATGGCTCTATTGAGAAAAGAATAAAAAAATATTTTTCTGCGATCAATATTTCTAATGATAGCAAAATAAAAAAGGCTTGTCCGAAAACAAACCTTTTTGTATCAAAAACTCACCCTTAAGAATTTAACTGTTACCTGAAGCCTGCATTCCCTGTTGACGCTGCGGGCGCAGAGTTGCTTCAACCTCGTCCTTGTATTTTTTATATTGTTCGTCTGTAAAAATCGCTTTTAATTTTTCGTCGCGGTCATTCACCATTTTTTCCATCACGCTACGGTCGGGGCGGTTTCCACTGGCTCTCGAGTCTTCCCTCATTTTATCCTGCGCCGTATAATAATCCGTAAATACAAAAGTTGTTTTATCCTGTTGATCTTTATTCAACTTTAAAGAATCAGTAAGCTTATCCATGGCAGATTTTACACGCTCCTCTACGGTGCGGCGTTGCATTTGAGCATGGGTGCTTATGGTTGCTGCAAATAAAAGAGCTATAAGCATTGAGATTTTTGTTTTCATACTTGTATTTATATTTTAGTTTTTAAAAAAAATTAATGCCTGTGCGTATCCTTACCTGTTCTGCTAATTAATCTTGTTACTACTTTTTTTACCGTAGTATCAAATTTTTGAAGCTGGCCGGAATCACAAATAAGCCTGTACATTTTAAAGTGATTAAACATTTCCATATCAAGATTCTTCTGGCTTTCAGCAATTCGATTTGCTGCATTGTTTATCACTGAATCAGCAACTTGCGGTGTATACAATAAATTATATAAATTTTCTTTTGATTTTTTCAAGTTATCAAATAAGGGGCCCATTTTTTCAAGATGTTGCTTTCTTATTGATTGATATTTTTCAAGCTGCTGATCATTAAACCCCACCTCGTTTTTTAGCAAAGTTGAAATGCCATTAGGATCATGAGGTGGCAAACTTTTTTGCCCAGCACTATTTATTTTCAGAAAAAAGAAAAGCATAGCCAAATTCGTAATCAAAAGAAAAATGATTATTGAAACAAGAGATTTATTTTTTGTAATTGTATCCATTATGGCCTTACATTTTCAAAGTCATACAATGTTGTTGTTACCTGGCTGTATTCATCCACGGTTGCTGACTCACTGTTTTGTTGCACTAAAGAATTTTCAGATGTGTTTGCAGAAAGAATTACCATAGCATTTATCATAATCACAAGGCAAATGCAGGCAAATGCAACTACAGGCCTTGCTACAAACGACGACAGCTTTTCCCAAATATTTTTTTCTCTCTGCATTCTTGCTTCGAGCCTTGTAAAAAGAAATGGCCGCGGTGATGCTTTACTGATGTTATCAATACTTTGCATCACCTCTTCAATTTTCTTATGAATGTTTTCGTCCTTCATTTTATATATTATTTAGACGTTTGTTTACAATAAAAACTGTGTTCCTGCATTGTCAAACTATACAGCCAGGTTATTTTATGATTTTTTTTATTTACCATTAACAGTTGTATAATATACTTTCAAAATTTTTTTAAGATTTCCTTTTGCGCGATGCAATAATGCATCTACTGCAGAAACACTAAGCTTCATTATTTCACCGATTTCAATGTAACTCAATCCTTCTACCTTGTTAAGTGTAAATGCCGCTTTTTGATTTGGCGGTAACTGATTCATTGCTTTAAAAAGAACTGCAGCGTTTTCTTTATTTTCAATACTTATCCCGGGATGAAAAAAATCCGGTGGGTCAATTACCGGTTGATCATTTTTTCCATAAAGCGATTGTATAAACGCGAATCTTTTTTTTCTTTTCTTTTTCCTGATATGATCCATAGCCTTTGAAATAGTAATGCGATATATCCAGGTAGAAAATTTTGATTCTTCTTTAAAAGATGTAACTGATTCAAAAACCTGAATGAAAACTTCCTGCGTTACATCTTCAGCATCTTCGACATTCTGCAAAATTCCCAATGCAGTATTGTACACCATATCTTGCCAGGTATCTACTATTTCTTTAAACGCTGCCCGATCTTTTTGTTTAAGCCGTGCTATCAGTTCCGTTTCAATCAAAACAAAATAATTTATATGCTAAAGCGAGGGCGGACCACCTGGACCACCAAATGGAGGCCGGTTTCCGGGTTCTCCAAATTGTCGTCCATCTCTTCCTCTTTCATTGTTATTACTAATCTTACCTTTCCCAAAGGTCTTCAATTTGTAAGTAAATGTCAGCATAAAATATTGTTGCAGCACCTGGTTTTTCACATCCTGTATGTAAGAGTCAGTTACGTTTCGGGCTATACTTTTATTTTGTTTTAGAAGATCAAACACTGATAATTTTAATTCTCCTGCTTCATTCTTTAAAAATTTTTGCCCCATAGCTATATTCCATAACCAATAGTTTGTATTGTAACCGCCGGCCAATCCTTTATAATATTCATTGGTCAAATCATTTTGAAAAAACAAACCCTTTTTGGTAAGCAGGTTTGCCGTAATGCCCGCAGATTGAGTAAAGTAATTATTATTTAATGATGGCTGAATAGTATTTTTTACCGTATTAATATTTGCCGAGTAAGACAAAGTAAAATCAACATATTCGCTGATATTGCTTGCCAGTACTGCACCAAGATTATAATTGTA
>JBEPVC010000335.1:0-2691 GCA_041691235.1 Chitinophagaceae bacterium | reverse complement strand
CTGTTTATAAAACTTTCATTCATACTGTTTAATTTTGAATCAGCAAACCTACACGAAATCGATAAATTTTTTACCAGTAAATATCAAAGTAACTAATTACTAAGTAATTGTAACTTTTTGTATGGGCCAGTCGTATAACATACAACAGGCCGCGGAATAAGTATAAAAAAATGCTAATGAGTTTATGAATGAGAAAGAATATAATGAATGTGTAAACCTGTTTGCGGACAACGTTTACCGTTTTATTGTAAAAAACCTTCGCCATGAGGAAGATGCGAAAGATGTGGTGCAAGCCGCATTTGAGAAACTATGGATTAACCGGGCGAATGTAGATAACGAGCGCAGTAAATCTTATTTGTTTACTGTGGCTTACCACCAGATGATTGATCATATAAGAAAGAATAAAAGAATCAGAATGCAGGACAATTTTTCAGAAGAAACAAGAACAACGAAGGAACCGCATCACAATATTAAAAAAATATTGAACGAGGCTTTGCAAAGGTTAAGTGAAACACAGCGTAGTCTTGTTCTGTTGAAAGATTATGAAGGATATAGTTATGAAGAAATTGCAACAATAACTTCTTTAAGCATCAGCCAGGTGAAAGTATACCTTCACCGCGCACGGATACAACTTAAAACGTATTTGGTAAAACCAGAAAATGTTATTTAAGATGAACATAGACAGAAATAATTACGAAGAATATTTTTTACTGTTTGCTGATAATGAATTGACAGATTCTGAAAAAGTTGAAGTAATGATGTTTCTTAAAAACAACAGAGACCTGGAAGAAGAATTTAATACGATAAATTACACGGTGAGCAGGCCGGATACAAGTGTACATCTTTCAGATAAATCTTTTTTGCTTAAGAAAAATGAAGAGCCATTTATTACGCAAAAAAATTATGAAGAGGTTTTTGTTTTATATCATGATAACGAACTTACCAATGAACAAAGACTTGATACACGAAAATTTTTAGACCAACATTCTACATTAAAGGAAGAATTCGATTTGATTGGGCTTGCAAGGCTTACTCCAGAAAATCTTGTAGTTTTTCCAGCCAAGAAAGATTTATACAAAAAAGAAAAAGATGGCAGAGTAATTCCTTTGTTCTGGAAGTTAATGGCGGCAGCGGTTTTTATAAGTTTCGGATTATGGATATTACAGGCTTATTTTAATAATAAAAAAGAAACACCGACAGAAATTGTACATTCGTTGCCTCAAAAGAAGGTTGTTATTCCTGGTAAAAATATTGTTCCTCAGAAAAAAGATGATAATGCTGTTGCACAACCATCAAGTCAAAATTCCCAGGTTGCTGAAACGGAAATTAATCACAGCAAAAAAATGCGAGAAACAATGTCAAGCAAAAAGATTGAAAATGGGATTGTAAAAACTTCTGTAAAAAAAACAAAGCCTGTTGAAGAAAAAGTAGATGCTACTTTGGAAAATAAAAGTGATGATGTTGCAATAACTAATACTGATATCAAAAGTATTCCTGCGGAGCAAATTAAAACAAATGAAAAAATTTCTTTGCAAAATCCATTTGCACAAAATGAAAATCAAAAAACTATTGAAGTTCCCCCTGTAATGTATGCACAGACAGCTTCTTATGTTCAGGAGGCAAATTCTTCTAATGAGAACTACGTTTTTTACGATATTAAAACAGATCAGTTCAGAAAAACTAAAGTAGGAAGTTTCATAAAAAAAGTTAAACGCATTATAGAAAGAAACAACCCGATTAGCCGGCTTATAGGCGGCGAAGACAAACAGGTTGCATCAAATTGAAAATTTCAAAGAAAAATAAATCACGTACCATAATAAACTTTACAAAATGAAAAAGACAGTTTTAGGTTTTATAGGAATATTTTTTGCCCTTACTTCAATGGCGCAAAATGATTCAGTAAATGTTGAAAAGAAAAACGACACCATCCGGATTGGCGGAATGATAATTTTAAAGAAAGGTGACCCAAATGACAAAAGGCGTGTAACCGTAACCGTTGGCAACAGGCGCAAACAAAAACCATCAAATATCAGCACTGCATCATGGATTGTTGATCTCGGTTTTGCAAACTGGATAGATAAAACAGATTACACCTCTGCAACAGCCAACAATTATCTTGTAAATAAACCCGGATCCCCTGCATTAGCAGAAAATGATTTCAAATTAAAGACTGTAAAATCAAGTAATGTAAACATTTGGTTTTTTATGCAGCGGCTTAATTTAATAAAGCATTACGTTAACCTTAAATACGGACTGGGAATTGAAATGAACAATTATCGATTCAAAACAGACGCTGATGTAAGCCTGAAGGAAGGTGGCGTAAATCCATACACCTTGCAGGATATTAATCATCCATTCATCTTCAGGGATTCAATCAGTTTCTCAAAAAACAAGCTGGCTGCGGATTACGTAACTATTCCTTTCATGCTTAATTTCCGGACCAATCCAAATTACTCTGATAAAGGATTAAGCTTTAGCGCCGGGGTAAGCGTTGGTTATTTTTACGACAGCCGCAATAAACAAATAAGCCATGAAAGAGGGAAGCTAAAAAACCATGGCGACTATGATTTGGAGAAATGGAAATTTTCTTACATCGCTGAATTAGGTCTTGGGCCAGCGCATTTGTATGGTTCATACAGCCCCAATTCAATCTTTGAAAAAGGTTTTAATTTTATGCCGTACAATATTGGA
>JBEPVC010000334.1:0-2718 GCA_041691235.1 Chitinophagaceae bacterium | reverse complement strand
CGGGTAATCCCTTACCAATGCAGGAGCCAATGGATCCGGACTATTGGCAGAATAAAACTGTGTGCCATAAAAGAAAAGATCGGCATCAACGCGATAAATTCGATCGGCATTTACATTGTATTTATCATAGCTTAGCTCATCAACAACATATAATACAATCAATAAACAAACTGCAAGGCCTGTAGCAAGGCCAATAATATTAATTGCTGAAAATGCTTTGTTCCTCCAAAGATTACGGGATGCAATTTTTAAATAATTTTTAAACATAGTGTTAAGTCAAAATTTAAAAGTTAGAAGTCAAAAGCTTTTTGAATTTTTACTTTTGAATTCATTCGGTTCTCAAGCTCTTCACAGGATTAGTCACCGCTGCCTTTATTGCCTGGAAGCTGATAGTAATAAATGCAATAAGCGCCGCTAGTAATCCCGCAATCAGCAATACCCACCATTGAATATTTATACGATAGGCAAAATCCTGCAACCATCTATTCATTGAAAACCATGATACAGGTAATGCTATTACAGCAGCGATCAATACTAACTTTAAAAAATCTTTTGATAACAATGCCAGCAAATTATTTACACTGGCACCTAACACTTTTCTTATACCAATTTCTTTCGTGCGTTGTGTAATAGTAAAAGCTGATAATCCAAACAAACCAAGGCAGGCAATGAAAATGGCAATGCAGGCAAATATGGTAAAGATGGTTCGCTGCTTTTGTTCTGCATCATACAGTTTTGCATAGCTATCATCTAAAAAGGTATAAGTAAAAGGAGTATCAGGAAGAAATTTATACCAGGTATTTTGAATAATATTTATTGTAGATGAAATATTATCTCCACTGATTTTTACTGAAAGATTTCCATAACCGCCAATGTTAGAAGAAACCATTCGCATTAATAAAGGAACAATTTTTTGATGCATAGATTCGAAGTGAAAATCGTTGGTAACACCAATAACTTTTCCTTTTATACCTCCATACGCAATATCTTTTCCAACGGCATCCTGTGTGGATTTCCAGCTCATTGTTTTTACAGCCTCTTCATTAAGTACATAATTAACTGTATCGGTTGAAAAGCTTTTTGAAAAATTTCTGCCTGCAGCCATTTTAATATTGTATGTAGGAATAAAATCGTAATCAACAGTAATAAACTTCAGATTCACATTGGCAGGCTGCAAGGAATCTCCTGCCATCACCTGTGTTCCCATTGCATCCAACAATCTTCCGGTGGGAATGCGTGAAGAGCGTGAAAGATTTTTTATAGAAGCATCTTTCAATAAATCATTTCTGAAAATTTCATATTGCGGGTTTAATGCAGAAGTGTATGGAATATTTATTACATGATCCCGGTCGTAACCTAATGAAGCCCTTTGCATATAATTCAATTGCTGAAAGACCACGACAGTAGCTACTATCAGAATAATTGAAATTGCAAATTGAGCAACAACCAGCACTTTCCTGAAAGAAATATTTCCTGAACCAACATTCACAATTCCTTTTAAAACTTTTATCGGTTTAAATGAAGACATAAACAATGCAGGATAAATACCGCTGGCAAAACCAACTATAAAAGGAAGTAATAAAACGGGTAATAAAATTTGCCAGCGGAACAAAATATTTATAGAAAGGTGCTGCCCGGAAAGCTTATTTAAAAATGGTAATGCTAATGCAGTTAACAATAAAGAAATTATAAGAGCGGCCCAAGCAACCATAATTGATTCACTCAGGAATTGGGAAATGATTTCCTTTTTTTCTGCACCTACAACCTTTCTTATGCCAACTTCTCTTGCTCTTAATACAGAACGGGCAGTAGATAAATTCATGTAGTTGATGCATGCAATTAATAAAATAAATAATGCAATAGCCGAAAAAATGTAAACTCTTTTTATATCGTCGTTAGGTTCCAGCTCATCATCAAGGTGTGAACGAAGATGAATATCAGTAAGCTTTTGAAAGTATAACTTTGTGCCCTTTGAAAACTGAAAGCCTGCCGGTGCACCAGGAAAACTTATATGCCTGTCAATAAATGCGGGGAATTGTGCTGCAATTTTTTCAACGGGATAATTTTTAGGAAATAATAAATAGGTGTAAAAAGCATTGTTTCCATAATTTGTCTGAAGTTGCCGTTCGCCATAAACTGCAGAATCTTTTAAAGAATTAAATGATAATAATATATCGGGATGAAAATGCGAATTGGCAGGAAACTCTTTAAAAATACCTGTAACTTTATAAGTAAATTGCCTGTCAATCTTTATCATTTTATTCATAGGATCTTCATCGCCAAAATATTTCCTTGCCATTTCATTTGTTAACATTATAGAAAAAGGTTCAGCTAATGCATTCTTTGCGTTACCCTTTAAAACGGGAACAGAAAAGAAGTCAAAAAGATTTTCATCAGCAAAATAGACGGTACTTTCATTAATTAATTTATCGCCATATTTTATTGCTGTATTACCGTTTGGGAGTATGCGTGTAATTTTTTCAATATCGGGGAAATCATTTTTTAATAAAGGCCCAAAAGGCGGAGCAACTGCGCTTAAATGCAAATTTTCAACTCCGTCAGGTGTATTAAAGCTTCTTGTTACTCTATAGATGCGATCAGCTTTATCATTAAATTTATCATAACTAAGCTCATTAAAAATATAAGCGGCAATAAGCAAGCAGCAGGTAAGCCCAACCGTTAGCCCAAACAAATTAATGAATGAAATAAATTTATATT
>JBEPVC010000333.1:0-2720 GCA_041691235.1 Chitinophagaceae bacterium | reverse complement strand
TGCAAATATCACACCATCCTTTTAAAGGAAAAAATTATATTATTAGAAAAAAATCCCCTATAGAAAGAAATGAAAACCTTAATTATGCATTATTTATAAGAAAAAAACTGAAAATATAATATAGTCACTTGATTGTCACAAAGCGTTTAAGCCTTCATGTTATATAGATAAAACAAATTAGCTTATCAATTATATTAGTTATTCCTCGGCTTAGGTAATTCCTTTCTTGGAATTTTATCATCTCTCATCGCAGCATCATAAACAAACGCAGCGACAATAGTAGCCGCCTGTTTTAAGTCATCCGCTACAAGGTGATCGTAGGTGTCCATATTGCTGTGATGAGTTCTTGTGCCATATTCAATGGGATCCTGTATAAATTGAAAACCTGGTAATCCAACTGCATCAAAGCTTAGGTGATCCGTTCCGCCCGTATTACTTATTGTAATAGTCTTTGCGCCAAGATCATTAAACGGTGCAAGCCATTGCGCAAAAATATTTCGAACGCTTTCATTTTCCTGAAGGTAAATGCCCCGTATTTTACCTGAGCCGTTATCAACATTATAATAAGAAGAAAATTTATCGTGGGCTGCCAATAGTTGCATTGTTGCCGGGTCGCCAAATGTTTTCTTCACATATCCCCTGGAACCAAGCAGGCCTTCTTCTTCACCGCTCCATAAAGCAATACGGATGGTGCGGCGAGGTTGCACTCCTATTGCTTTTAAGATTCTAACGGCTTCCATCATAATGGCAGATCCTGCACCGTTATCCGTAGCGCCGGTACCACTGTGCCACGAATCAAGATGACCGCCAAGCATTACAACCTCATCTTTCAATTTTTTATCAGTTCCTTTTATTTCTGCAACAACATTATACCCTTGTGTATTATTTGTAAAAAATTTTGTTTCAACATCCAGATCCATTTTTACAGGCATATTATTTTTCAACAGCCTCACCATCATCATATAATCTTCCCATCCGATTGCGATGTCCGTAAAGTTTGCTGGGTCAGTAATTTTATAAGGGCCCGCCTGCTGAACAAAAATAGTTCCGTCATGATTTCTTGGACTGGTGCTTAACATAGCAATCGCGCCTTCAGACTGCGCAAGTGCTTTTAAAGTTGTAGCCATGCTTTGCTCATCTCTTCGTTGATTTCTGAATTGCTCTCTTCGTTTACGCATTGCAGCAGTATCAACCGGCTCCATTTTATAATTTTGCATAGAGTCCAATTCCGCATCAGTATAACGAACAGCATCGGGCTTAAAGCTTTGTGTATAGGTATCATTTCTATCAGTTATCAAAATTTTACCGGTAAGCTTACCGCGAAAAGCATCAAGGCCTGCGGAGTCTTTAGCTGTTATAAGAATTACTTCAGCATTGTGTAAGCCATTAGTTCCGGCGGTCCATGTTTTTGGATAAGCTTCAAGCGACTTATACCATGGCGACGTTATTGCAACATATGATTTTTCAAGCTCCCAGCTTTTGCCAAAGTCTCCCCATGGATCAAGCATTGAATTTACAAGGCCCCATTGTGTTAATTGATCCTTTGCATAATTAGCTGCACGCATAAATCCCGGTGAAGCTGTAAGTCTTGGCCCGCTTGCATCTGTAAGATGAAAGGCAATTTCCATCACTTTAGAATTTTCCAAACCTTCCTTACGAATGCGGTTCATCACATCCTCGTTAATATTTTCAGTTTGTGCAAATAAAAAGGAAGGAAATACAAAAAGGGAAATAAACAACGATGATCTGAAATTTCTCATGGCTTAAAATTTTATGAAAAGATAAACCACTATAATTTCTTCAAAAAAATTTATTTTATTGAGGAAAAAAAATTGTCATCCTTACAGATTAATATATTTATCATTTTGCATTTGATGCGCTGAAGTAGGTTTTTACAAAAGCCCTTTGTTCTGCTACGTGCATTGACAGATCGTCCAATGTTTTTGCTATATCCCCGGTATTTAAAACCAATGTAGCGTTTGAGCTATCAACCTGCTCCAATTTAATCTTAGCAGATGCTATTTTCTTTTCTATGTTTACAAGTATTGATTCGATTGCAGCGCTATTTTTTGCGGGAAGAAATTGATTGTTTCGATAGTCAAGAAAAACTTTAAAATCAGCAAACGCACTTTTATAATCTGCAACAGCAGCGTTATATAAGTCAACATCGTTATCCTGGTAAATAATTTCCTTTTCCATTTTTAGCTGCTTCACTTTTGTATCCACAAATGAAACAGGCGCCCCGGTGCTTTCAATTCTTAAAAGTGCTGCATTATACTGCTCCAGGGGATTTTGCTTTTCAAAAACGGCAATTGAATCGCTATAATTAAAATACACTTTATGATTGTTTGAAAAAGTATTTTCATTGGAAAATTCTTTATAAGAAACCGGGTAATCCAGGAATTGAAAAAGAGGATCATAAGGCATGTGCGTTTGTATAAAATCTTGCGGTGATATTTGAAAATAGTCACTCCTTACATGATTCTTTAATGTGCCATCGTTTACATAGCTGGCGTCCCAAGTAGGATCATACAAGAACCAATTGTTATTAATATAAGCTGCACACCATACGTGTCCTGATTTATTTACGAATCCATTTTGCCGTGTATAACCTTCTATAACAAAAGATTTGATGCCGCATTTTACATTAATGTCATTGAAGATTGCTGCGAAGTTTTCACAAACACCACTTCTTCTTTCTAATGCATAGGTTACTTTTT
>JBEPVC010000332.1:0-2724 GCA_041691235.1 Chitinophagaceae bacterium | reverse complement strand
AAGGCATTGATTATACTTTTGCATTTATCGTAAATAATTTTGATGGCAATGCAAACGATGTAAGAATGAAGATGTGGAAGTTGCTGGATGTGCTAAAATAAACGCAATAATTATTTCTCTCTTTCAAACCAAAATAATAATGCAAACACAAAATTATAAAAATCACACGCGCTATATAGCTCTTTATCATGGCGCACTCTATGCTATTGTAACTGCTTGCCTGGTATGCTCCATATGGAATGCATATAGGGCTTATGAAAATCATTCCGGAAGATTAGTTGCAGCTATCATACTCGGGTTATGCATTTCCTGTATAATACTTACCTGGTATGCGCGTTACTTTGCACTTATTGCGCAAGACAGAGCCATTCGTGCTGAAGAGAATCTCCGGCATTTTGCCCTTACTGGAAAACTATTAGACAAGCGCCTCACAACATCCCAGGTTATTGCCTTGCGTTTTGCAGAAGACACGGAATTTGTGTTGTTAGCGGAAAAATCGGCACATGAAAACATGAAAGCTGGTGATATAAAAAAAGCAATTATAAACTGGAAGGCAGATCATCACAGAGTATAGAAAGCCTCATCTTGCTTTCGTGCTAAAAAATCTCAGCACATCAATTTTGTGCAATATCCACAAAGAAAGAATAAGCCAAACGATGCTTAGACAAAAGCCTGCTACAACATCACTCGGATAATGAACTCGTAAGTACACACGGCTAAACGCTATAATAGACGCAAATAAAAACAGGATGAGCGATAAAAGTAATTTCCAAAACTTTGACATTCCCGTGTTCCAGATTATATAAATGATCATTCCGAAAAAAGTAAAAGAAGAAAACGAGTGCCCGCTTGGAAAGCTAAATCCTGTTACATTATTAATAAGAGGATCGAGGGGCCGATGCCGCTGAAAAATATTTTTGAAAAGAAAAAGAATACCGGTGCTGCTTAGGCCAACCATTATAATATCGAGGGCAAGCCTTGTCTTTTTTTTGAAAAAGTAAAATAGTATTAGTATAATATATGCAGGGAACAGGAATAAATGAGAGCCAAAAAAAGTAAAAAACTCCATTGTGCTGGTCAAACCAGGAGATTCAAAAGAGAATATTTTTTGCGAAATACTTTGGTCAAACCTGCTGTTGTTTTCCAATACTATTTCATCGGCAATTGAAACGAAAGCAAAGAGCGTGGCCAAAAACAAAACGGCGGCAATAATAAATCGCAGGGTAATCCATCCTGCTTTTCCGGGTTTAGATATTTTATCCAATCGTTTAAAAATTTTTTCCTGATCGAAATTTTATGTAAAATAACCAAAGAAACAGGTACTGGTAAAAAATAATTTTACTTTACTACATCTGCACATCAAGTTTTTTAAGCAATGCATTTAAGCCATTAAACGTGCCGTCGTAATACCTGCTTTTTTCATACAATGGAACAAAATATTTTTTGATGATAGCCAGCTTTTCTGCTTCATTCATATATTTCTCGATCCCAACACCTGTGCTTATTTTAATTTCCCTATACCCGCTGCAAATGCAGATAAGAATCCCGTTTCTTTTCATGGTTTTTCCTATACCCCAGACTTTCAAAATGCGAGCAGTAAGCTTGGTCAATTTAGGTTGTTCTACCATGTTGGTGTCAAGGGTGACAATCGCAATTTCAATACTTGTCTTCTTTTCAAAATGCTCAACCAGGTCTTCCAGCGTTTGCTCCTGGTCGTTAGTAAATATTCCTGCGAAGTCATTCACCCAACCCACCGCCGCGGGTATGCTGTCCCAAATTGACTGGCGGTAATTGGACAGCTCTTTCCTTGATAAAAGCTTGTCGGGATCAAAATTTGGCACAGGTTGACAAAAACCTTCATTGCAAATTGCAAAATCAAAAAAGATAAAAAGGGTAAAAAATATTTTCATGAATCTTATAACCAGTACGGCATTTGCAAAATAAAACAATAATTTCATCAATCTTAAATCATCACGGGTATCATTAGTGCAACCGACGATAATTTTTTTTAGATTGCAATTAAAAATAAGAGAGAGGTGTAGAAACACCCCCCTGATTTTTGTTTACGAGAGAATTCTTATACGATCAATAACGCAAAAAAACATTCTGCATTGTTGACGTGTTTAAGTAATTAGTTTTTATGTGCAATGTTCCTTTTCGTTCATTTGCATCATAATAATAACCTGTTGATTCTTTTTCAAAATCGGTTTTTAAAGAAAAATGCTTTATCGATTTATTATTAATCAAAACCCCGGAAGGAAGGCTTGTGTGAACATCTAATAAATATGCTCTTTTTTCATACTCACCTTTATAGTGCCCTTTTGCAGCATTAATTTTAATCTCAATATTTTTCACCTTGCTAACTTCTATCAACGTTTTTGCGTAAGCGCCGTTTCGGTGTTCTCTTGTTATACCATCATCTTCATATAAATTGAAAGATGATTTTTTAAAAGGATAAATATCCAGGGTTAATGTATCGGCACGGCGTTCGCCATCAAAATTCATTTGCGGGTACATAGGGATAATTGCGCCGGCTTTCACAAACAAAGGCAAGGTTTGCAAAGGAGCACTATAATTGTTCAGCCACGTACTACCGTTATACTCTTTGCCATTCCAGTAATCAAGCCATTTGCCTTTAGGAAGATAAATGCTATCACGTTTACCCTCACTTTTATAAACAGGAGCTACCAAAAACCATTCGCCGTTCATAAACTGGTATTGTGT
>JBEPVC010000331.1:0-2736 GCA_041691235.1 Chitinophagaceae bacterium | reverse complement strand
CTTGACATAAGAGCTCCGATGGGAGCGCCTGTTAAAGCAATGGCAAAAGGTGAAGTAGAATTTGCAGGCCTTCGTGGCGGGTTTGGAAATTGCATCATGCTAAAACATGGCAATGGCTTTGAAACACTCTACGGGCATTTATCAAAAATCCTGGTTAATGTGGGACAGCAAATTGAAATTGGCCAGGAAATCGGCAGAGTAGGTTCTACAGGCCGTTCTACAGGGCCTCATTTACATTATGAAATTCACAAAAACGGCGAAAAAATAAATCCTGAATCATTCTTAACACTCAATTAATATGTTTAAAAAAAATAACAAAGAGGAAACTTTGCAAATTAACCAGCAGGAAATTTCAACCATTATTGGTGAAGGATATACCTTCACAGGAGAGCTACAGGGGTCATCTGTTATAAGAATTGAAGGAAAAGTAGTTGGCAATGTAAACGTTGAAGGCGGCGTGGTATTAGGTGAGAAAGGATATGTTGAAGGAGATATTCTTACCAAGTCTGCAATCATATACGGTAAAGTAAATGGCAATGTAAAAGCTAACCAGCTTGAAATAAAAAAGACGGGCTATGTTAATGGCGACATTACAACCGATGCACTTGAAATTGAAATGGGTGCCCAGTACAACGGCAAACTAAATATGCACCGGCCTCAACCGGTTTTAGCTGAAGCATCCTGATTTATTAAAGTAACCTATTTTTGCTGCGGCTGATGTTACTAATTAGCACGCTATTCAACAACCATGTTGATAAAAAATTATTACTGCATTCTTCTTATAACACTTCTCCTTTTTTGTCGGTGTAATAATTATTCAAAAAGCAATTTAGATCCTTCATCTGGTTCAGTAAAGTATGAGCTTGTAAAAAACTGGCCTCAATTACCAAACGGTTTTGTTTTAGGAAATCCAACAGGAATAGGCATTGACACAAATCAAAATATTTTTATTTTTCAAAGAGCTGATCACACATGGCCAGTAATCGGCTCTATACCCGGCACGTTCATTTCTTCAAAAACAATTTTACTGCTTGATAAGACAACAGGAAAAATATTAAATAGCTGGGGAGATGATCTTTTTATTATGCCGCATGGCTTAACTGTTGATACGAATAACAACATCTGGGTAACAGATTGCGGCCTTAACCAGGTCTTTAAATTTAGCCATGATGGCAAATTATTAATGAAATTAGGTGAAGCAAAAGTTGCAGGTAATGATTCTGCACATTTTAATAAGCCTACTGATGTAGCAGTTGCTAATGATGGTTCATTTTATGTAAGCGATGGATATGGCAACAGCAGGATTGTAAAATTTTCTTCAACAGGAAAATATCTTTTTGAATGGGGAAAGAGAGGAGATAAAGAAGGTGAGTTTAATATACCGCACGCAATTGAGTTAGATGAGAAGGGAAATGTATATGTAGCTGACAGGGAAAATAATCGCATCCAGGTTTTTGATTCCGGCGGAAAATTTTTACACCAATGGGCAGATAAAACTTTTAGAAGAATATGTTCCATCGCATTTGATAAAATGAAAAATAATTTTGTTGCAGTAGATGACGCAACTTCATGGTTTGCATTAAAGCATAACGGATCTGATATTATCGTTTTTGATTCTTCAGGAAATATATTAACCCGCTTTGGACGAAGTGGTTTATATAACGGAACAAAATGCTGGTACCACGATGTCGCAATTGACAATGACGGAAATATTTATGTTGAAGACATTCTTGAAAACAGGATTCAAAAATTCAAAAAAATTCCTGAGCATTAATGAATTCAAAATAACAACCCTTTTATTGATTCATTTATACAAGATTTCTTTTTATATAATTAATACTTTGGGTAATACTGTCAAACGGAGAGCCGGGGCATTTATCCTGCTCAACAAAAAAGTATTTCATACCTGCTTCATCTTTATGCTTAAAAATTTCTTTGAAATCTATTATGCCATTTCCAACTTCTGTGAAAGAACGCTCAGGAGTTTTGTCCAAGTCTTTTACATGCCATAATGGAAATCTTCCTGGATGTTCTTTGAAAAGCTTTAGAGGATCCTGGTTGGCTTTTGTTATCCAATAAAGATCAATTTCCATCTTCACCAAATCCTTATCGCTTTCCAATAAAACATCATAAGGATATTTATCATCTTGTTTTATAAATTCAAAATCATGATTATGATAGCACAATTGAATTCCCGATTTCTTACATTGCTCACCGGCAATGTTTAGCTGGTCTGCAATATATTTATAATGATCAAGTCCTTTGCGCTCGTTTTCTGAAAGCCATGCACAAACCATATATTTAATTCCTACTTCGGCAGCGTCGTCAATGGCTTTATCCCAATCGTGCAACAAAGTGCCTTTCATTATTTCGCCTTTCTCATTGTCTTCTCCAAGCCTGTAATGACAGCTTGGAATCAAGAGGCCATTTTTCTTCAATTCCTGTTTAAATTCGGATGGAGTCATTCCATAAAATTTTCTGTCTCCGGTATAGCCGGCACATTCCACAGAAGTATATCCTATTTGCGCAACCTTTGCCAGTGTTGATTTTGCATCTTTACTCATTTGATCGCGAACGGTATATAATTGCAAGCCTATTAATGATGGTTTTATTTTGAATCCTGTTGGAATAATCATTAGCCCCGCTGTTGCAAGTGATGTTGATTTCAGGAATGATCTTCTTGTAGTCATGTTGTAAATTTTAAAGTGTGATCAGTTATTTAATGAATTTTATTTT
>JBEPVC010000330.1:0-2741 GCA_041691235.1 Chitinophagaceae bacterium | reverse complement strand
CTCTTCAAAACCGTTTTATAAAATCGATTACTACAACTGCGCAGGAAAAATATCTTGATTTCCTGCAACGCTATCCTACAATACCACAGCGTGTAGCCCAGCATTATATCGCTTCTTACCTTGGAATCTCTGCAGAATTTTTAAGCAAGGTGAGAACTAAGATGTCGAAAAAATAATCTTGCTTTTTCTTGTCCTGGTTCAATGTTTTTAGGCTGGCTGTATCAATACCTTTGCTTTGTAAAAACAAAATCATCAAATCAAAGAAGAGCAAATAATTCTCAATTACCAGGCACGTTATTTAATTTCTTGTCCTGGTTCAATGTTTGAAAAATTTTATAATCTCAACTTTGTATCAGAAATAAATAAAATAAACATCATGAAAAAAGAAACACTAAAAAATAAGATAACAGGCACGGAAATTATTGTTGGCGATGGTTCAGAAAACATAATTAAAAATGATGTTGATGAATTGGAATCCCTGGAAGCCGTTAAACAAAATGTTGCACAAAAAAATGCAATAGTAACTCCTGAAACCGTATTACACAAAGCCAATACCCGCGGTCATGCTAATCATGGCTGGCTCGATAGTTATCACAGTTTCAGCTTTGCAAACTATTATAATCCTGAAAGAATGCACTTTGGCGTGTTGCGAGTTTTGAATGATGATCGGGTTGATCCCGCAATGGGTTTTGGAAGGCATCCGCACGACAATATGGAAATAATTTCTATTCCTCTTGAAGGAGATTTGGAGCATAAAGACAGCATGGGTAATGTTGCCGTGATAAAAAACGGTGATATACAAGCGATGAGCGCTGGCACAGGAATCTTTCACAGCGAGTATAATAAAAATAATGATCAGCCGGCCAAATTTTTACAAATATGGTTGTTCCCCAAAATTAAAAATGTAACGCCAAGATATGACCAGGTTACATTAAATACTGATGACCGGCATAATAGATTACAACAAATAGTTTCACCGGATAAAAATAATGAAGGTGTTTCAATTAACCAGGATGCATGGTTTCACATGGGGAAATTTGATAAAGATTTTTCAGCCACTTATCAATTAAAAAATCCTGCAAACGGCGTTTACGCGTTCGTGTTAAAAGGCGATATAACTATTGCGAACAATGATCTAAATCAAAGAGATGGCCTTGGCATTTGGAATGCAAATGAAATAAACATCAAATCAAATTCGCAGGATGCGGAATTATTATTGATGGAAGTGCCGATGTCAATTTCATAATAATCTGTTTCTTTCTCACCTAATTAATTTATGAAAATAAATATTCTTGTCGTTGGACGACACGAGGAAATTTTGCAAACAGTATTGCGCTTAATTAATAAGAATGATGATTGGAATGCGGAAGGTTGTTTACATGATGAGGAAGCTGTGAAGCTTTTTAATGAAAGGAATTTTGATCTGGTTCTTTTAAGCGGCGGCATTGATGAAGTTTGTGAGGAAAATCTGCGTAATTGTTTTATGAAAAAAAATCCGGCAATTAAAATAATACAGCATTACGGTGGTGGCAGTGGATTACTGAGTGGTGAAATATATGAGGCATTAAGCGAAACAGGACTACGATAAGTTTAAAGATTATGGTTATTAAAAAAGTCAGCAGGTTGACAAATAGCTTCAATATTTTAAAGAACAATCATAACATAATTTGCTATAATTTCTTAAATCTTTTATAGACCTTTAATAAAACTTTGAAAAGGTGAAGGTTAAATTTTACGGAGTTCGTGGTTCTGTACCGGTTTGCGGTAGAGAATTTGAAAAATACGGGGGCAATACTACCTGTATCAGGATTCTTCGTGAAAAAGCTAACCGAGTTGCAATTCTGGATGCCGGAACCGGTATTAGAAAACTGGGAAAGGAATTAATGAAAGAAGAATTACATCAAAATATCATCAACATTGTATTTTCTCATTTTCATTGGGATCACATACAGGGATTTCCTTTTTTTGCGCCGGCTTATAATTCAAAACAACGGATAGGAATACTCGCAATGGGCCGGCAGGGGCAGGTTCATAATTTGAAGGATATATTTTCAAAGCAAATGCAGGAAGAATATTTCCCGATACAAATGGATACAATGGGCGCTCATTTTGAATTTTTTTCCTACGGAGATAATGAAACGATATACGGCGCCAATGTAAAATCGGTTGCGCAATATCATCATTATATTGGCGGGTCTTATGGTTTCAGATTAGATGATGAAGGAGTTTCAATGGTTGTATGCACCGATCTTGAACATGTGAATGGCATCGACGAAAGAATTGTAGCATTTGCAAAAGATGCTGATCTATTAATCCATGATGGACAGTACACCACCAGTGAATATGAAAGCAAATTTAAAGGGTGGGGGCATAGCACGTGGCAACAAGCCGTAGAGGTTGCCATACTTGCGAATGTAAAAAAACTCATCATTACACATCATGATCCTGATCACAATGATGAATTCCTGGACGGCCTCGAAAAAGAGTGCCAGAAAATTCTTCCGAATTCTTTATTTGCAAAGGAAGGAATGGAGGTAACAGTTTAATTCTACACTGGCATAGTCTTTAGTTTAATCATTGACTTCCGTAATAAATTAATATTTGCGTATATGCTATACAGTTATGTTTATTAAGGACCTGGATCGGCAAATCATTTTTTACCGTATCAACAACTACTGCAACAATGTAATAAATGTATTCAGGACTACAATAAGTTTGCAGGTAAAATCAAAGTGGGGATA